>NZ_QUMC01000024.1:0-50570 GCF_003481925.1 Butyricicoccus sp. OF10-2
GGAACCGAGAAATACCGGAAGTCTAACTGTTATGGCCCGTTGGTCAAGCGGCTAAGACGGCGGCCTCTCACGCCGCAAACGGGAGTTCGATTCTCCCACGGGTCACCAAATTTCTTCAAGAAAGATGTTGACAGTAGGCTGATGGTATGGTATAATAAAGCTGCACAGGAATGTGCAACGAAATAGTAGGTGTTAATGGTGACGAGGGTACACCTGTTCCCATTCCGAACACAGTAGTTAAGCTCGTTTACGGTGACAATACTTGGCTGGCGACGGCCCGGGAAGATAACTCAACGCCTACACCTGCGGATCGCAGATCCGCTCGATATTCCTCAATAGCTCAGTTGGTAGAGCATGCGGCTGTTAACCGCAGGGTCGTTGGTTCGAGTCCAACTTGAGGAGCCACTTAGACAATGCTTTGCCGTCACTTCATTGTGACGGCAGGGTAAAGTCGATTCCCTATATGGGCCTTTAGCTCAGTTGGTTAGAGCAACCGGCTCATAACCGGTCGGTCCCGGGTTCAAGTCCCCGAAGGCCCACCAAATTAAGTTAATATGGCCCGGTAGCTCAGTTGGTTAGAGCGCTAGCCTGTCACGCTAGAGGCCGTGGGTTCAAGTCCCATCCGGGTCGCCAAAAAACGGTACCGTAATCGTGCCGTTTTTTCTTTCGCTGCTATAGCTCAGTCGGTAGAGTGCATCCTTGGTAAGGATGAGGTCACCAGTTCAAATCTGGTTAGCAGCTCCATGAAAACGCCTGATCAAATGATCAGGCGTTTTTCTTTTACTGCAAACCGCGATCTTTGTCGAGAAATGGCGATAGAAAACTATTTTCATCCCTTGCCAGTCGATTTTTGAAATGATAAAATATAGATAGGGAGATGTCGATATGTCTCTGCATAAATTTTATCAAGCAATAGATGGAGATTTTGAAGCAGCCTGCCGCCGGTTTTACAACGAGAATATGCTGCAGAAATTCCTGATCCGATTTTTGGACGAGCCTTGTTGCGCGGAATTGAACGATGCCCTGGGTCGGCACGATCGTGATGCAGCAATCAAAGCGGTACACACGCTGACCGGACAGGCACGCAGCTTTGGTTTTATACGGCTGGAAAAGAAGAGCGCAGCACTGTTGCAAGCGCTGCGCGGCAATCAGGATGAGGAAATCACGGAACTGCGATACGAAGTCACGACCGAATACATCCGCATTGTGCATGCAATTCGCTCGCTGGCCTCTGAGCTGGGCATTTTTATGTAAGCTGCGTGTTAAACGCCCAATGCGTCCTCGATCACATCGATCAAATGGATAGGCGACACCTGAAGCGTGTTCAGACGTTCTGTAAAGGCGCGTGCTTCCGGCTCGCCGATGAACACATCGGGAACGAAGCAGGTTTGTCCGTGCTCCGGATCGTGGGCACTGATACCGAAAGATATATAAGCTCCGGTCTCGGGCGAATAGTGATTTTTTCTGATTACTTTGTAGACAAACATGATGCTTCCTCCGTCGATATTTGCTGATGTTCCCACTTCGTTTGGGAACATGTTCATTTTATCAGAAGAATTACGCTTTTTTTGCTATTCTGTGAAATTGGAGCAGAATCCTGTGAAATCGGCAGAACATGTTTAGAAACCGTTAAGAAATTCGACAAAAACTGACGAGAAAGGACTGTCAATAACCATGCTGCGGGTCGCAATTTGTGATGATTCGGCGTTAGAACGGGATATCCTTGCGGATTTTCTCAGTCATTACTGCAATGCACATGCGATTGACTATTCCTGCAAAATGTACGACAGCGGTGAACCGCTTTATTATGAGCTGGGGGACGGCGGATGGTTTGATATTATTCTGCTGGATATTCTGATGGACCCGCCGCTCGGCATTGATGTAGCACGCCGTCTGCGTGAGATCGGCTACAAGGGCACGATCGTCTTTTGTACCGCTGCGCTGGATTTTGCACCGGACAGCTTTGAAGTCGGTGCATCCGGTTATCTGCTCAAGCCATATACCCCGAAGACGTTCGAACGAACCATGCACCGCGTACTGTCCGATATCGTCGAGAATACATACGCGATCAAGAATCGTTCGCAGGTGCTGCACATTCCGCGCGAAGAGATTATGTATGTGGAAAGCCATAATTCACAGTGTATTCTGCATCAGGTGGGGCAAAAGACATACACATTATATAAAAAGCTCGGCGAGATTGAGCAGGAACTGACGGCTCCGTGTTTTCTGCGGTGCCACCAGAGCTTCCTTGTGAATATGAACTACGTCAAAGCTGTGGATAAGGACTTCACCCTTACAAACGATGATGTAGTGCTTATTCGCAAGAAAAATCTGAAGGAATTGCGGCAAATCTATTTTGATTACCGCAAACAGATTCATAATAGATATTGAGGATAATTTGTGTTTGGCAAAGTTAAAACACGGATTATCTGAAAAACGAAAAGCGTCCCATTGGGACGCTTTTCGTTTTTGTGGAAGGAGAAAGGCAACTTCATTTTCCATTCTCAATTCTCCATTTTCAATTATCCCAAAGCTGTATCCAGCACCATCATCACCAGAAAACCCGCCATCACACCAAGCGTGCCCGGATGTGAATGCTCACCGAGATGTGCCTCGGGAATCAGCTCCTCGACCACAACGTACAGCATCGCGCCTGCCGCAGCGGACAGCAGCCACGGCATGAACGGTGTTAGCGCGGACGCGCACAGCACGACAAGCACGCCGAAAATCGGCTCAACGATGCCGGACAGCGAACCGTAAACGAATGAGCGTGCGCGGCTCAGCCCCTCCTGATGGAGCGGAAGCGCGACTGCGGCTCCCTCCGGGAAATTTTGAATGCCGATGCCGATGGCAAGCGCGCCTGCCGCTGCAAACAATCCTGCGTTGCCGGTGTGCTGCGCGGCGCGAGCGAATGACAGACCGACAGCCATGCCTTCCGGAATGTTGTGCAGCGTCACTGCAAGAACAAGCAGCGTGGTTCGCCGAAAGGAGGATGGCAGACCTTCGGCCTGCTCTGCGCCGCTGTGCAGGTGTGGCATTAATCCGTCCAGCGCAAGCATAAGCACCAGACCGAGGATAAAGCCGCCTGCAGCGGGTATCCAGCCCGGCTGGCCGTTCTGCGCGGCCTCGTCAATCGCGGGAATGAGCAGACTCCAGATGGACGCGGCGATCATCACACCGGACGCGAATCCGAGGAAAATCTGCTGCATCAGAGCGCTGGACTGTCGTTTCATAAAGAATACCATGGCGGCGCCGAGCGTGGTCATCAGGAAGGTGAAGCCTGTGCCTGCGGCCGCCCAAAGCAATGTCTGCTGTATCATACGCACCTCTCTTTTTAGTTGGTTAGTTATTGCTAACTATGAGCATAGCACCGAACACACTTTCTGTCAATAGGGGACTTGACAGAAATGATATAATATTAGTATACAATCTTATGAGAATAAAACAGGAGGGTTCCACTATGGCGGTATCCCGTGAAAAAGTGTTATATTTCGAGCCGCAGCCGAGCGAACAGACTGCGGCGCTCAAGACCGTGCTCGTTCGCATGGGCGTGCGGATTCAGAACGTCGAAGCGGTCTCTGCCGGTCAGACGGTCGGCTTTCTGCTGAACCGCAAGGGCTTTGAGCCGACTGACGCGACTGCAGATGCGCCTTCCGCACCGATGATGGTGCTGGACGGCTTTACTGAAAAGAGACTGGACATTCTGCTCCGTGAAATGAAGGCGCATGGTGTTTCTGTGCCGTACAAGGCCATGGTCACCGAGCACAATATCGGCTGGACGCTGAGCGACCTGTTTACCGAGCTGGTGCGCGAGCATGAGGCTATGCACCAATGATCGAGCGCGTACTGAACGATTTCGACATCGACCAGATCGCAAGCTCCGGTCAGTGCTTCCGCTTCCACAGGGTTGGGGATAAGTCGTACGATTTGATTGCGGGCACACACCTGCTGAATATTCAGCAGAACGGCCAGACCGTACGGTTCGACTGCGATGAAGATGAGTTTAACGCCATCTGGCGGCCGTATTTCGATCTGGATGCGGACTACGGCCGCTGCAAAGCCGCAGTTGCCAAACGCGATATCTATTTGCAGAACGCCGTTGCATACGGCGGCGGACTGCGTATTCTGCGGCAGGATCTGTGGGAAACTATTCTATGCTTTATCATCTCGCAGCAGAACAATATCGCGCGGATTACCAAGTGTGTCGAAAATTTGTGTTCCCTTTTCGGGGAAATCTGTTATAATAAGAGTGAACAGGTATACAATAGCATTCCCACGGCAGAGCGTCTGGCGGTGTGCACGCCCGAGGACCTTGCGCCGGTGCGGCTCGGCTACCGCGCCAAATACATTTGCGCTGCGGCCCGGCAGGTCGCGTCCGGTGAGGTCGATCTGGAAGCTATCCGGCACATGGATTACGCCCGCGCCAAAGCCGAACTGCTGCGCCTGACCGGTGTCGGCATCAAGGTTGCGGAGTGTATCTGTCTGTTTGCACTGCATCACATCGACGCATTTCCGGTCGATACGCATATCCGGCAAATGCTGGACACACACTATCCGAAAGGGTTTCCGCTGAAACGATATAAAGGCTTTGCGGGTGTCATGCAGCAGTATGCATTTTACTATGAATTATCACTGAAAGGTTAAGGAGTGTTTAATATGGCAGTAGTAACCATTACGAAGGAAAATTTCGAGAACGAAGTGCTGAAGTCGGACAAGCCGGTCCTGCTGGACTTCTGGGCAACGTGGTGCGGTCCCTGCCGCATGGTTTCGCCGATTGTGGACGAGATCGCAAACGAGCGTGACGATATCAAGGTCGGTAAGATCAATGTAGACGAGCAGGGTGAGCTGTCCATGCAGTTCCGCATTGTCTCCATCCCGACCCTGATCGTGATGAAGAACGGCGAGGTTGCCAATAAGGCTGTCGGCGCTATGCCGAAGGAAGAAATCCTGAACCTGCTTGGCTAAAATCAAAACTGGATCAAAAGAGCTGACTCCATCGGAGTCGGCTCTTTGCTTTTACACCTAAAAAGTTTGTATTGAGCCGGTTTTCTTTTCTTTCGTGCGACAGCTTTTGTTTACCGTTTTGCGGTTTTGTGCTATACTAAAAATACTACCGCCAATATTGCTGATATAATGGTAAGGTATGATTTGGCAAGAGGATATATGTTTGGAGGAGCTTGCGTGAATCGCATTTCTGATAGTATGTTTCACTCCCGCAGCACTGCATGCAAGAAGCCGTATGGCGCGGTACCGGCAGGGCAGGCGGTCGAGTTTTCTGTTTATCCGCAGCGGGCACAGGGCGCGCTGCATGTTACCCTTTGGATTGAGGAAGATGGCTGTCAGGCCGAATCCCATCCGCTGCACTGGTGCGGCTATCAAGGCTCACACGACCGGTATACGGTAACCTATACGCCGCCGCATCCCGGTCTGTACTGGTATTATTTTTCGGTGGAACTGGCGGATGGTCTGCACTACTGTGCACGCGGCTACGGCGGTCAGGCGGAGTTGCTCGAGTCGGTTGGCGATAAGTACCAGCTGACCGTATACGACGGCGATTACCACACGCCGCGCTGGTTCGGCGAGGGCATCACCTACAATATTTTTCCGGACCGTTTCTGCCGTGACAAGGCGCCCGAGCAGCCGGAGGGCGAAGGCGTGATCCCGCGTGTGCTGCATCAGAACTGGGACGATATTCCGGTATACCTGCCGGATGAGCACGGCGAAATTCTCAATAACGACTTTTTCGGCGGTACGCTGCGCGGCGTATACGCCAAGCTGGATTATCTGGAGAGCCTGCACGTTACCACCATTTATTTCAATCCAATCTTTCAGGCGTATTCCAATCACCGCTACGATACCGGCGATTACAAGCGCATCGACCCGCTGCTCGGCTGCGAGGAGGACTTCCGTGCGCTGTGCAGCGAAGCCGCCAGACGCGGCATGCGCGTTGTACTGGACGGCGTGTTCAATCACACCGGCTACGACAGCCGTTACTTCAACGCTCGCGGTCACTACGACAGCGTAGGCGCGTTCCAGTCCAAGGAATCGCCGTATTTCAGCTGGTTTGACTTTCACAACTGGCCGAACGAGTACGGCTCGTGGTGGGGCATCTACACGCTCCCGCAGGTCAATGAGAGCGACGGCAGCTATCAGGATTACATCATCGAGGACGAGGACAGCGTGGTCCGCCGCTGGCTGCGGCTGGGCGCGTCCGGCTGGCGGCTGGATGTTGCCGACGAGCTGCCGGACAGCTTCATCCGGAGCTGAACGCTGCCGCCCGCAGGGAGAAATCCGATGCGCTCATCATCGGTGAGGTGTGGGAGGATGCGTCCAACAAAATCTCGTACTCCGAGCGCCGACGCTATTTCCAGGGCGGCGAACTGGATTCGGTTATGAACTACCCGCTGCGAGACGCTATTTTCGGCTTTTTGAACGGCGGCACGGCCGAGCATTTCGCGGAGAGCATGGAGTGCATCCGCGAAAACTACCCGCGGGACGTGTTCTACAACCTGATGAACGTTGTGGGTACGCATGACACCGCGCGTGCGCTCACCCTTCTCGGCGTAACCGAGAACGAGTGGAAGATGGACAGAAACGGCCGCGCACACTATCAGCTGCCGCCGGACCGTCTGGAAATCGCCTTGCGCCGCCTGCGGATGGCGGCGGTCATCCAGTTCACCATGCCGGGTTCGCCGACCATTTACTACGGTGATGAGGCAGGGCAGCAGGGCTTCGAGGACCCGTTCAACCGCCAGACCTACCCGTGGGGACACGAAAACCAGGAGCTGCTTGCGTTCTACCGTAAGCTGTGCGAAATCCGTGCCGAGGAACAGACGCTTGCGGACGGCGACCTGCAGTTCAGCGACACGACAGCCGGTGCACTGCTGCGCTATGAGCGCACGAGCGGAGACTCGCGTCTGGTGATCGCGGTCAACCGTGGACACCAGTATGTGGAAACAAAAATTGATGCGCTGTATGCGCTCGACCTGCTCAGCGGCGAGGGCTTCGCGTACGCCGATCCGGACGGTCTGATCGTATCCGTTCCGCCGGAGACCGCCTATATCCTGCGCTGTGTAAATGCAGCCGATTAAGGAGAATTTTCTATGGATATGACAGAAAAACAGCTTTCCAGCGAATATAAGTTCAGAGGCAGGATCATGACCGCTCGTGTGGACGAGGTATCGCTGCCGAACGGCAAGACCGCGCCGCGCGAGGTCTGTGAGCACGTCGGCGGTGTCGGCGTGCTGCCGATCGACAAGGACGGCAACGTTATTCTTGTGCGGCAGTTCCGCTATGCGTTCGATACCGAGCTGCTCGAAATGCCCGCCGGCAAGATGGACCACGGTCCGGAGGACGCCGAGGAATGCGGCATCCGCGAGCTGAAAGAAGAAACCGGCTGTACCGCCGGACGCATCGTGCCGCTCGGCGCGATTTATCCGTCTCCCGGCTTTCTGACCGAGGTGACCTATCTGTTTGCCGCGCTTGATCTGACCGAAGGCGAAATGCAGCCGGATGAGGACGAATTTGTCGAGGTCGTGCGCCTGCCGATCGCAGAGGTAGAAAAAATGATCGAGCGGGACGAGATCCGCGATGCCAAAACCGTCGCGGCTATGTATAGAGCAAAGCTGAAGAATCTTTACTAAGATAAGAGTGGAGATTGGAGAGTGCAGAGGAGGAAAGGGTTTGGATAAGAAAAAAATCCTTGTGGTTGAGGACGAAAAGGCCATTTCAGACATTCTGGTATTCAATTTACAGCGTGAGGGCTACGACACACTTGCGGCGTATGACGGTGCGGAAGGTCTGCGCTGCGCGCTTGAGGAAGCGCCCGACCTGATTCTGCTGGATGTCATGCTGCCCGAGATGGACGGCTTTGAGGTCTGCAGGCGGGTGCGCGCGGAAAAGGACACACCGATCATCATGCTGACCGCCCGTGAGGAAGAGACCGACAAGGTCATGGGTCTCGAGCTGGGTGCAGACGATTATATCACCAAGCCGTTCTCCATGCGTGAGCTGATGGCGCGCGTCAAGGCGAACATGCGCCGTACCTACGCAGGAGAGGACAGGGAAAAGGCGGAAGCGCCGTCCGGCGGCGGTCTGCGTGTATCCAAGGACAACGGCATGGTCTACAAAAACGGTCATCCGCTCGAGCTTTCCGCGCGGGAATTTGATATTCTGTGCTTCCTGTCCGCTGCTCCGGGACGGGTTTTCTCCCGTGAGGAGCTGATGGAGCAGGTCTGGGGCTATGACTACTACGGCGACCTGCGTGCGGTGGACGTGGCGATCCGCCGTCTGCGCGAGAAGATCGAGGATGAACCGGCAAGTCCCAGATACATCATCACAAAAAGAGGCATGGGATATTACTTTGCTGACGGGGAGTAAGCTATGTTCCGTTCACTACACAGAAAACTGGTGCTGATTCTGGTGCTGCTGATCGTATCCGTTATGGCGGTGGTCGGCACGTTTCTGATCAACAGTATCAACACCTTCTATCTGAACAGCTTTTATGAGCAGATGCAGGCGGTGTTCACGACCGATACCATCCGCTCCATGCAGGAGGCGGCTGCCGAACCCGGCACGGATGGTCTGAAAACCATCATAGATGCCCACAAGAGCCGACTCGGCATTGACGATTACCGCAACTATGCCATTCTCGATAGTGAGGGCGGCTTCCTTGACGGCTCCAACCCGAACGTATCCGTCACCCGCACAAGCAACGTCATTGCCGCAATGGCAGGAGAGACCGGAACGCGCTCGGCGGTGTCCGACAGCATTATGGACATTGCGGTGCCGCTGGACAAGAACGGCGACGGTGCGGTGGACTACATCGTGTATATCGCGGACAACAAGCGGGAGATTTCCGATCTGTCGTGGCGGTTCTTCCAGATTGTCATGCAGGCGATGATGTTCGGCCTGCTGGCGGCTATCCTGCTGTCCTTCCTGCTCAGCAAGACCATTACCACGCCGATCGAGCGCATCACTGAGGGTGCGCGGTCGATCGCGGAAGGCAACTTCGATCAGGACCTCGGCGTGCAGTCGTCGGATGAGATCGGCGAGCTGACCCGTTCGTTCAATTACATGGCGCACCGTTTGAAAAACACGGTCGGCGAGGTACAGGGCGAGCGCGACAAGCTGAACACGCTGTTCCTGCACATGACCGACGGCGTAGCCGCCTTCACGACTGACGGCACGCTCATCCACATGAATCCGGCCACCGAGAATCTGCTGGGCGTGCGTGTGGAGCAGAAGCTGAGCTTTGATGAGATGTTCGCTGATCTGGACATGCCGGACACGGACGAAACCGTCTCGCGCAGCTTCCTTACGAACGAGATTACGCGATTTGGGCGCGTGCTGTCCGTCACGCTGGCGCCTTACGGCGCACTGGACGGCGAGGGCGGCGTCATCGCCGTCATTCACGATGTCACCGAGCAGCGCCGTCTGGATGACGCACGCCGCGAGTTTGTGGCAAACGTGTCGCACGAGCTGCGCACGCCGCTGACGAATATCCGCTCGTACACCGAAACGCTGCTCGATGCCGCCGGAGAGCTGCCGCTTGACACGGAAAAGCAGTTTCTGGGCGTTATTTCGAGCGAGAGCGAGCGCATGGCGCGTATTGTCACCGATCTGCTGACGCTTTCCAAGCTGGATTACGGACGGATGGAGCTGCGTATGACGCGGTTTTCGGTGTCCGATCTGCTGAAAAAGGTGACGAATGCCATGAAGCTGACCGCCGAGGACAGCGGTCACATGATCCGCGTTGAGACCGAGCCGAACCTGCCGCCGATGGTCGGCGACAGGGAACGCATCGAGCAGGTTGTGGTAAATATTCTGTCCAACGCGGTCAAGTACACGCCTTCGGGCGGCAGGATTCGTCTGGCGGCACAGCGCGCAGGCGCAAACCATGTGCGCATCACGGTTGAGGACAATGGTGTCGGCATTCCGGCGGACGATGTGCCGCGCCTGTTTGAGCGATTCTACCGCGTGGACAAGGCACGCTCGCGTGCCGCAGGCGGCACCGGACTGGGTCTGGCGATCGCCAAGGAGATCGTTGAGCAGCACGAGGGCAAGATCGCTCTGACCAGTGAATACGGCAAGGGCACGACCGTGACGATCACGCTTCCGACCGACCTCAAGCCGCACGGCAGGGAGGATAAGGTATGAGAGGTGCGAAACGCTCAGCGAAGAACACAGCAAAAAATATCTCGCTTTTGGTGCTGTGCGGACTGATGGGCGTGCTATGCGCGGTAAACTGGCTGATGGGTCTGAACATTGCGCAAATGCCTGCAGACAGCACACTCCGCCGTCTGCACGACCGCTTTGTAGGCGGTGCGGTGGGCTATGAGATACGGTCCTCCGGTGTTTCGGCGGCGGATCCGGCACAGATGGCGCTGACCGTTGACGGCAAGCTGTACGGCGTGCAGTACAATCTGACCGATATTGACGCCGGCATCACGGCAACGCGTTCGCTGTGGTCGCAGGCGCTCACAGGTGAGGGGCTGCGGCCGGCTGATGAGAGTGAGCTGTGCACGGCTCTGCGGTCGGGCAGCTGTGCGCTGCTGCGCTACCACGGTGCGATCCCGATGCAGTCTATTGCGGGCTGGCTGGGCGGCTCGTGGAAGGATAATGACCGACTGCAGGTCGAAACACTGGTGTATGCCGCCGGTGTGCAGCGGCTGTTTGTCCGCATGGCAGGCGGCAGGCTGTATGCTGCGGATGCAGCGGTCTCGCAGAATGCACTCGAGGAGGCACAGAAGAACTTCCGCGGTCTGTCGTGCAGCTTTGCGGGAGATGCGTATGCGGTCTATCCGGAAACGCTGCTGTTCGACAGCGAGGCGCTGTCGCTTCCGGTGCTGAAACCGGCGCAGATCAACCTGTTTGCCGCACAGAGCGGCACCGGACTGGAGGATTTGCTCGGTGCATTCGGCTACACGGCCTACACGGATTTTTACAACGAGCAGGACGGAACTGTCCGTGTGTTCCTCGATGATACGAGCACGCTGCGGCTGAATGCGTCCGGTCTGGTGCAGTACGCGTCCACGGACGGCTCGGCAACGGTGAGCGCTTATGACGAAAGCGATATCACGGATGCGGCGGCGCTGGATGCACAGCTGGACTGCGCCCGGCTGATTCTCGATGCGGCGCAGCGAGCGGGCGATACGGATACGCATGCGTCGCTGTACGCGGTGGAGCGCAGCGGCGAGCAAACCACACTGATTTTTCTGCAGATGTACAGCGGCGTGCCGGTGCTCGGTGACGCGGACTTTGCAACCTTCGTATTCGATGGCAGTGCGCTGCGCACGGCAACGATTCGGCTGCAGAAATTTCAGCCGACCGGCGGCAAACGCACGGTCATGCCTGCAAAACAGGCGGCAGCCGGAGCCTCCGGCGCGGAACGCGGTCTGATGGCAGCCTACCGGGCACAGGACGGACAGTATGTACCGAGCCGGTTCTATCTGAAAAATGCGGCAGAGTGACCGCAGAAGGGAGATGAGAGCGCTTGCAATGGGATAAAGTCAAAAATATACTGATCGCAATACTGCTTACGATCAACCTGTTTCTGCTGGGCAATCTGGCGGTACGCGGCTGGCAAAGCCACCGGAGAACGAGTGAGCTTGAGGCCAATCTGCGCACGCTGGTGAGCGCCAGAGGGATGCAGCTGGATACGGCGTTCTCGTTTCCGGAGGACATCACGCTGCCCGAGCTGTCGCTCGACCGCAGCCGCGCAGATGAGGAAAAAATCGCAGCCGCCATGCTGGGCGAACACGCTGAACGCACCGAGCAGGAGGACGGCACGGTGCGCTTTGAGAGCGACAGGGGCACGCTCGAGTGGCAGGCGGACGGCAATGTGCAGGCGGACTATACGCTGACTGAATCTGCGCCGACTTCCGCATCGGAAGCGCTCGAGCAGGCGCGCCGACTGTGCAGCCGGTGGGGCTTTCAGGCCGAGCAGGCCGGCTGGACGGCGGAGGACACGGTAGTTACGCTGACCGGCTCGGTCGCCGGACTGCCGGTGCACAACCGGCGGCTGACACTGGACTTTTCTGCCGGAGACGGCTCGGTGTCGCTCGTCGGACTGTGGAGCTTCGGCACGCCGTACACCACCGCGAACGGCATCAGCATTACCTGCAGCGCAGCAGATGCTCTGCTGCAGTTTGCCGCAGAAAGCGGCGAAACCGGTACGATCGAGTCGATGACGGCCGGTTATCGTATGCAAACCGACAGCAGCCGCCGTATTCGTCTTACACCTACTTGGAAGATTGACACCGAAACAGGCGAATATTTGGTGGATTGTGACAAAAAGACGATTATCGGTGAAGAAAACTGAAAAACTGCTTTTCTTTATCTGAAATTGTGGTAAAATGTATTAGTGAGATTTTACGCGAATGGGTTTAGCCGCTGTCGGAGCTGCCTGCAAAGAGGATCGGCACGGACAGTCATTCGCTGACATAAGATACAGTATTCGGAGAAAAACGCGGAGATTTCCGCGCCAAGGCTTAGTGAGGAGTAGGTAGATTGACAAAGTATGTAATCAACGGCGGCAAGACGCTGAATGGTGAGGTGACCATCTCCGGCGCAAAGAATGCAGCGGTCGCAATCGTTCCGGCGGCTCTGCTGGCAGATGGCCCGGTTCGTCTTGAAAACGTGCCCAAGATCATTGATGTAACGCTGCAGATGGAGATCATGCGTGAGCTGGGCGCGCAGATCCGCCAGATCAACGCCACTACGGTGGAAATCCAGAATGCGCAGAACCCGAGTCTCAAGCCGCACGAGCTGGAGCGCAAGCTGCGCGCATCCTACTATCTGCTCGGCGTGCTGCTCGGCAAGTATGGCTTTGCCGAGGTAGCAATGCCCGGCGGCTGCAACTTCGGCGGTGTCCGTCCGATCGACCAGCACATCAAGGGTTTTGAAGCTCTGGGCGCAAAGGTAACGCTGCCCAAGGGCGGTTACATCCGGGTCGAGGCACCCGAGGACGGCCTGCACGGCGCACATATTTATTTTGACGTTGTTACGGTCGGCGCGACCATGAACATCATGCTCGCAGCCGTTCTGGCCAAGGGTCAGACGATTATGGAGAACTGCGCGAAGGAGCCGCACATTGTCGATCTGGCGAACTTCCTGAATGCAATGGGTGCGGATGTTAAGGGCGCCGGCACCGATGTGATCAAGATCCGCGGTGTAGAGAGCCTGCACGGCGGCAGTTACTCCATCATTCCGGATCAGATCGAGGCGGGCACCTTTATGGCAGCCGTTGCAGCCTGCGGCGGTTCGGTTCTGGTGAAGAATGTTATTCCGCGTCATCTGGAGTGCATCACCGCAAAGCTGCGTGAGATGAGCGTTGAGGTCACCGAGTTTGACGATGCGGTGCTCGTTCGCCGCGAGGGCAAGCTGACCAAGACCAACATCAAGACCCTGCCGTACCCGGGCTTCCCGACCGACATGCAGCCGCAGATGACGACGGCGCTGTGTCTGGCAGAGGGCACCAGCATCATCACCGAGGGGATCTGGGGCAGCCGCTACCGCTATACCGAGGAGCTGACCCGCATGGGCGCAAGTATTCATGTGGACGGCGCGATCGCGGTTGTTGAGGGCGTCAAGGAGCTGAATGGTGCTCCGGTCCGTGCACACGACCTGCGCGCAGGCGCGGCGATGGTTATCGCCGGTCTGGCAGCCAAGGGTGTTACCGAGGTCGAGCAGGTGCAGAACATCGAGCGCGGCTATGAGACGCTCGTAGAGAAGTTTGTTGCTCTGGGTGCGGATATGTATCGCTCCGAGATTCCGGAAAGCGCCGAGAACAAGTAATTTCTAATTGTAATGAGGAAAAAAGGCGGAGGGAGCATCCTTTCGCCTTTTTTGCAGAATATAAGGCAGATGAGCAGAATGAAAGCAGAATGCATGGTTCGGCGTGCGTCTGATGCGGACATGGATGCGGTTCTCGCTTTTGCTGCGCAGATTTTCGCGGACGAGCAGGATATTCCGAAGGAGCTGAACTTCATTCCGGCGGATAAGCAGCCGCAGTGGTGGTGCATGGAGCAGGACGGCGAACTCGTCGGCACAGCGGCCATCTACCGCGAGGGCGGGCAGTGGCACATGGGCCGTATCACGGTCGCGCGCAGACTGCGCGGACAGCACAAGGGAACCTTTCTGCTGAAACGCGTGCTGGAAGATGTTTTTGCACAGGATGTGGATAACATTTCCCTCGAAGCGAGAGACGCAACGGTGCACATTCTTACCGGATTCGGCGCAGAGATTGCCGGGGACCCGTTTGCATTCTACTGCGGAAACGTCACACCGATGATTCTAACGCGAACTGCCTTTTTGCAGCACACAAACGGATGAAAACAACTGCTGAAGGAGTACCATGGCAGAGCATTATTATTACAGTATCGCCAGCGGTTCGAGCGGCAACTGCGGCTTATATATGGCGGACGGCACCGCGATCCTGATCGATCTCGGTGTGTCGCTGCGCAGGATTACGACTGCGCTGAAGGCACTGTCGCTCACGCTGGAGGATATTTCGGCGGTGGTGCTGACGCATGAGCACATCGACCATGTGAAGGGACTGCCGATGTTTCTTAAAAAAGCGAGGCGCCGGTGTTCGCCACTCGCGGCACAGCCGAGGCTTTCGAGGAAAAGAATCCGGAGTACGCCGACCGTCTGAACGTATTCGACAGCGGCGAGCGCTTCTGGGTCAGGGATGTGGACGTTGTGCCGTTCCCGACGCCGCATGACGCAGCTGAGAGCACGGGCTACATATTCGAGCACGGCGGCAGCCGGTTCGGCTTTGCCACCGACCTCGGCTTTGTGCCGCGCGATGCGGCCGAGCTTATGCGCGGCTGCGAAATGGTTGTGCTGGAGAGCAACCACGATCCGCATATGCTGCAGGCCGGTCCGTACCCGTATTCACTCAAGATGCGCGTTGCCGGACCGAGCGGGCACCTGTCCAATCCGGACTGCGCCGTGTTTGCAGCGGATCTGGTGAAAAGCGGCACGCGAACGCTTGTGCTGGCGCACCTGAGTGAGAAAAACAACATGCCGGAGCTGGCGCGGCAGCAAACGCTGTCGGCGCTGCGCGGACTGCCCGCGTGCGAGGTGCTCGTTGCGCCGAAGGAGCACATGGAGCATCCGGTATCATTTGGGGAGGAAAGGCTATGCTCTCTGTCCGGCTGATCTGCGTCGGAAAGCTCGGAGAAAAATTCTGGGCAGACGCTGTAAAGGAATATACCAAGCGCCTCGGTGCATATTGTAAATTAGAGATCATCGAGCTGCCCGAGCAGCGCTTGCCGCAGACGCCCTCTGAGGGCGAGATCGCGCAGGCGCTCGAAAAGGAAGCCGCGCTCATCGAGAGCAAGCTGCTGCCCGGCGCGTCTGTGATTGCGATGTGCGTGGAAGGCAAGCCGATGTCCTCTGAGCAGCTGGCGGACTATTTCGGCAAGCTGACCGTATCGGGGACAAGCAAGATCTGCGTGCTCATTGGCGGCTCGTGCGGCCTGTCCGAGCGGGTGAAAAAGAAGGCGGCGCTGCGGCTGTCCATGTCACCGATGACGTTTCCGCATCATTTAGCAAGAGTGATGGTGCTCGAGCAGATTTACCGCGCGCTCAATATCGCGGCAGGCGGCAAGTACCACAAGTGAGAAGAGGGACAGCATGACAAAAGAACAGCTCGCGGCGATCGCGTGGTGCTGCTGCTCGGCGTAGTCTTTTTTGTGCGGCTGTACCGTCGGCAGCAGGAACCGCCGAAAGAGCCGCCAAAGCCGAGGCCGCTGCCGAAAACCGGTAAAATGCGCTGTCCGATGTGCGGCGCGGAAGCAAAAGTCACGGGCAAACAGTGGGAGTGTCCGTGGTGCGGAGACTCCGGCTGGCTCAAATAAAGTTTGGGTATAAAAACAACCCGGTTAAATGTGGCTAACATCAAGAAAAACCATTTACTTTATTCATAAGATTTTGTAAAATGTAATATAGATGAGAACGCGGTTATTCGCACGGGACAAATGCGAAGCCGCGATGAGGGAAATTATATTTCAGGAGGGGCGTCCCATGATTATCACGATAACGCTTAACGCTGCACTGGACCGTACGCAGCGTATCGAGCACCCGCTGCAGGTGGGCAAGCTTAATCGCGCGGTGTCCAGTCATCTGGAACCGGGCGGCAAGGGCATCAACGTGTCGCGCGCGATCAAGGCGTTGGGCGGCAGCAGTATTGCGCTTGGCTTCAGTGCGGGCACGAACGGTCGCATTATGAAGGACATGCTGACAGCAGCGGACATTCACCACGATTTTGTTGATATTGCGGGACAGCTCCGTATCAATACGCAGATCATTGATGCGCAGGGCGGCCATACAGAGGTAAATGAGCCGGGCAACAAGCTGGATGATTCGGATTTCCTGCGCTTGCTCGACCGCATGGAGAACTATCTGGACGAGGGCAATATCTTCGTTCTGGCGGGTTCTACGCCGCCGGAGTTCCCGCTGAAGAACTACCGTAAGCTGTGCAAGACCATCAAGAAGCACGGCTGCAAGCTGATCATCGACGCACAGGGCGAGCTGCTGCAGGAGGCACTGAGGTGCGAGCCGGACTTTGTAAAGCCGAACATCTTCGAGCTGGCTGAGGCTGTAGGCGACAAGCCGTCCGCCGATCCCGAGGTCGTTGTACATTCCGCACGCAAGATGCTGGATATGGGCGCAAAGGCTGTCTGCGTTTCCATGGGTCAGGAGGGCGCTCTGCTCACCGCAAAGGACGAGCCGGAGTCGCTGTACGTTACCACCAACCCGAAAATCTACGACGAAGGTGCGGTCGGTACCGGCGATGCAATGGTCGGCGCAATTGCAAACGCTATGCACGCGGGCATGAAGTTTGACGAGGTGGCACGCTACGCTGTTGCGATGGGCCGTGCATGTGCCCGTCTGGCCGGCACCGAGATGGCCTCTCTCAAGAAGGTTTACGAGGTGTACGAGACCACGCAGGTTTACGTTCTCTGAGCTGTCGCGGAATCACGGTTCCGCCGACAAGCAGGAACGGACCGCAGGCCGTTCCAAAGTCGTCCGAAAGTTCCTATACAGAAACTTTCTTCCTCTTAAAGTCAAAAAGAGTGATATATGCTCCCTCTTTTTTGGCATTTGCAATGCAAATGCTATTTTATACGCGCTGCCGCGCGGGACGATGAAATCTGGTAGTTAGTTGAGAAATGGAGAGAACAACAGATTGTTGTTCTCTCTTTTACGCTTTTCGCAATTACTTTAAGGAGTTAACAAATATGGATAAAAAACAATTACAGCAGCGCGTCACGGAGCAGCGCCGCCGCGTACGCCGCAGACTGACCATTCGCGGCGTACTGTCGCTTCTGGTCGTGCTGACATTCATCCGCTGTGCGTTCATGCAGCGGTATGAGAATATGTTCGTGTGCGTGCTGTCGCTTGTGCTGCTGGCGATGCCGACGCTGATTGAAAAACAGCTTGCCATCGACATCCCGCCGATGATGGAAGCTATCATCTACTGCTTCATCTATGCCGCCGAGATCCTGGGTGAGATCAATTCGTTCTACACCATCATTCCCGGATGGGACACCATGCTGCACACGATAAACGGATTTCTGGTCGCGGCGGTCGGCTTCTGCCTGGTTGACCTGTTTAACCGAAGCGAACGGTTTACCTTCAAGCTGTCGCCGCTGTTCCTGGCTATCGTGGCGTTTTGCTTCTCCATGACGGTCGGCGTGCTGTGGGAATTTTTCGAGTTCACCGCCGATCAGGTGATGCACACGGACATGCAGAAGGACTATGTCGTGCACGAGGTCAACTCGGTGTCGCTCAACCCGGACGGCCTGAATGTGCCGGTGCATGTGCAGATTGAGTCGGTCAGCGTTAACGGTGAGGACTGGACGGAGCAGCTTGGCGGCTATCTGGATATTGGCCTGATCGACACGATGAAGGATCTGCAGGTCAACTGCATCGGTGCGATCGCGTTTTCCATCATCGGCTTCTTCTACGTCAAGCACCGCGGCAAGGGCAAGCTGGCAGCAGCGCTCATTCCGGTTGTGCTCGATCCCGAAAAAGAAAAAAGTAAAAAAGATGAGCGAAACAGGGAACCAAATGACGAGTGATTCCGTCTAATTCAATACTATCCCCGAAAACGATTTGAAGGAGAGTATGGAAGTATGATGAAAAAACGAATGACCGCAGGTGCGCTTGCGGCTTTGATGGCGGCAACTCTGCCGATTTCCGCGTGCGCGGCTCAGAATTCGGCACCGCAGCCGCAGCTGAATACCGCAGAGCACATGCAGTATATGAACGGCTACACGGACGGCACCTTCCGTCCGGATGCATCCATCACCCGTGCAGAGGCGAGCAAGCTGCTGGCCTCTCTGCTGGTGAACAAGGTCAAGAATGAGGACCATCTGTTTAATGACGTTTCGGTTTCCGCGTGGTATGCGGACGCTGTTCGTCAAATGACCGGTTTCGGTCTGGTGAACGGTTATACGGACGGCACGTTCAAGCCGAACGCTAAGATTACCCGTGCGGAGTTTGTAGCGATTCTGTCGCGCTTCCCGCACACCGATATCGGCACGGACAAGTCGTTCGCCGATGTACCCAAGACCAGCTGGGCGTACAACGCGGTGCAGACTGCTCTGGCTCAGGGCTGGATTTCGGCAGGCACGAATTTCCGTCCGAATGCGCCGATTACCCGTGCGGAGACGGTAACCATCCTCAACCGTGTGCTCGGCCGTCAGGCGGACGAGTTTACGATCAATACGAGTGAGGGCATCCGTATTATGCCGGACGTGCCGAACACGCACTGGGCATACTGGGATATGCTTGAGGCAACCACCGACCATAAGTTTGACAAGTCGAGCGGCTCCGAACAGTGGACCTCATTCGATAAGGAGACCACCGATTTGACGCCGGGCTGGCATAACATTGGCGGCAAGCTGTTCCATGTCAATGAGGACAAGCAGTTTGACCATGACAAGTTCATCGGCTCGCTCGAGCTTGACCACAACGGCTACTACATCACCGGCTCGACCGAACTGGACGCGCTGCTGGCTTCGGCAGTAAAGAGCGTTGTCAAGGACAGCATGACCCAGCAGCAGAAGCTGCGTGCGGTGTATGATTACGCGAAGAATACGTTCGGTTACCTCGGCATCGGCGCGGCTGACACTTCGAAGAGCGACTGGGCGCTGACCTCCGCGACTGATATGCTTAAGACCCACAAGGGCAACTGCTACTCGTGGGCGGCAGGCTTTACTTACCTCGCTCGTCAGGTCGGCTTTGACGCACAGGCGATTCCTGGAACCGGCGTTTCGCCCAAGGGCAGTGAATCGGTTCACGCGTGGACCGAGATCACCATTGACGGTACGGCGTACACCTTTGACCCGCAGATTGAAAGCGTGTATAAGAAGCGCTACAACGAGAATTACGATCTGTTCATGAAGAAGTACGGCGAGGCTGTCTGGGGTTATAAAAAGCCGGAGGTGAGCGAGCCGGAGCAGCCGGAGACCGTCAAGGTGGATAAGCAGCTTTCCGCGCTGGTGAGCAAGATTTACGGTGCGCATCCGTTCGGCGGCATGGGCGTTGCTGAGGAGGCGCTCTACAACGGCATGGGTGAGGACGGCATGAGCCGCGGCCTGTTCTGGTACCTTGGCACGGATGATATCAAGTTTGAGGCAGGCGTGGCCTCCGAGTCTATGATTACTTCGCAGGCACATTCCATCGTTGTTCTGCGCTTTGCGGATGAAAAGCAGGCCGCAGACGCAGCGGCTAAGCTCAAGACCACGGTCGACCCGCGCAAGTGGATCTGCGTAGGCGTTGATGAGGCCAAGGTTGTCTCCAAGGGCAAGCTGGTCTGCGTTGTGATGGACGACGAAAACGGCGATTACTACATCAATAATTTCAAGGCGAATGCCTGAAACTGACCTTGTGAAACTTGCGTGAACTGACACTTTCCTAAAGCCACAATATCGCATACAATAGGCTTACAGACAGAATTACTGGAAAAGAGGGTATGCGATATGACAGGAAAAAACATCAGAAAGCTTGTGCTGGCAGCACTGCTGGCGGCACTGACGGCAGTTGCTACGATGATCATCCGCATTCCGACACCGACACAGGGTTACATTCACCTCGGTGACGGCATGGTGCTGATCTGCGGCATTCTGCTCGGTCCCGGTCTGGGTGCACTGGCAGCCGGTATCGGCTCGATGATGGCGGACCTTATCGGCGGCTACATGGCATGGGTGCCCGGCACGTTTGCCATCAAGGCGCTGACCGCTCTGCTCGGCGGCTGGCTGTACCACCGCATGGCAGGCAAGGGCATGAATACGATTACCCGTGTGGTTCTGTGCGGCATTCCGGCAGAGATCGTCATGGTTCTGGGCTACTTTGTGTACGAGGTCGGCATGGAGGTCGTGATGGGCAGCAGCATGGGCGCTGCGGCAGCCGCGGTTGTTCTCGGCGTGCCGATGAATATCGTGCAGGGCATTGCGGGCATCATCGTTGGTGCGGTGCTGCTTCCGGTACTCAGTCACGCAAGCGCGGAGATGGGCGAGAAGATTCGCGCTTGATAAATGGATAGGAAAAACGGTTCCGTCTCCGGAACGTTTTTTTATGCGAATTTTGATTTGTTATTGTGTGATTCTCTGTGGAACGGCGGGGGGACCTCACCCCGCTGTTTCTACTTGAATTGCACCAATCAACGTCGATGATATAAATGGATTTGACAAACGGTTTCACACCATACGGTTACGCAATTATCCCCAACCTGTGGATAATGAAAAAAGGACAGGAAATTTTCCTGTCCTTTTGGTCTATATGCGGTTACTCTTCCGAAACAAATACGCCGTAAATCGCGCTTGCGAGCTTCTTGAAGATATTCACGATACGCGCAAGAACGCCTTCGTCGGCAGCATCCTGATCCGAGGTGACAGCATCATCGTCATCGTCGGTCGAAATCTCCTGCGTGCGCAGGATGAACTGCAGACTGCTCGGTGTCGGGTTCATACTGCTCGTGACAGACTGCAGGTCGGCCGAGGAGTCGATATTGAGGATGTTGGTATCGTCCTCAAGGTCGGTCTTAGCGTTGTCGATGGCATTATGAATATCATCGGTCGCGTTCTGCAGCTTATTCGAGCTGTTCGAGCGGGAAGCCTTATCGAGCACATCGAGCAGGCCGTCGAGCGTGGTCTGTGTGCTGGCATCCGCGTCGCTGCGAACCGAGCGCAGCGTGCTGTTGACCGTGTCGAGCAGCTGGTAGGACGCAGTGAGCGTTTTGGTAGTGGTGCCGATCAGCTCGGTGCCCTTGTCGATGGAGGACGAGGTGATCGAGGTCAGCTGGTTGAGCGACTCGGTCAGTGCCGGAATCTCGGTCAGCTGCTGGTTGACGCGGCCAAGTGTGGTGTTGGCGAGTTCGGTCAGCTTTTTGCCCTCGGTGGTGAAGTCCTGACCGAGACCCTTGTAATCGTCGAGTACGTCGCAGATATCGTCGAGATTGTCGAGGATGGAATCCGAGGTGTCGAGGAAGCCGGACAGCGAGCTGGAGGCACTCGACAGGTTGCCGGCTGCGCTCTGCAGCGCGTCCAACAGATTCTTGGTGCTGCTGGAGATTGCGCTGAGCAGTTGACCTATGCTTGCAGCCATATCCTCAGTAATCACACCTTTTTTGACCAAGGTCGTCAATATGTTCGTCATTGCGGTATTGATAGAACCGTTCAGATCATTCAGAGCCTTGATACGGTCGTTCAGATCATTCATATCGCTCTTAATGTTCTTCAGATCCTTCTTCATATTGGAAAGATCACTCTGCAGCTCACTGATATACAGCCACTCCGAACCGGTCTTATCATCCAGATCATCCATGAGATCCTCGAGATTATTCAGCGAGGTACGGATATTCTGCAGCAGCGTCTGGTACTCGGTGATATCTGCACCGGACTCCTCGAGCGTATCGAGAATGCTGTTCGTGGTCGCGTTCAGCTTAACGAGCGTGTCCTTGGTGTTATTCAGTTCCGGGATCAGCGAATCGCTTTCGCCGGTCAGCTTTTCCAGAGCGGTCAGCGCGGCATCCGTTTTGGGATCAATCGTGCCGCGGTCCTTGATCAGCTGCTGGCGCACGGCATTGATGCCCGAAATACCGCTCGACATCGTACCCATGCCGTTCTGCATGGACTGAATGGTGTCGAGCATGCTGCTCATGCCGGAGTACAGGCTGTCGCCGGAATCGCTTAGGCGGTCCTTGACGTCCTTCAGGTCGGAGATGATATCCAGCGAGGACAGGGTAGCCGGCGTCATAAACATGAACATACCCATGTTCTCAAAGTTATCCGAGCCGATACGCACGGTGAACGTGCTTTCCTCGCCCGGCATACCCATGAATACGACCAGCTTGTAGGTTCCCACGGACTGAACCTGTGCACCCGGTGCATCAATGGAAAGCGCCTTGCTCATGTCGATACCGGTGCCGCAGACGAGCATCATATTGTTTTTGTAGTAGTCGCTTGCGTAGCTGTTCGGTACTGCGTGAATGGTGATCTCCACCAGACCGTTTGCGCCTGCACAGTCCTCCGCCTTGACCGAAACACCGTTCAGCTTGTAGGAAACATCAAAGTTCCACGGCATCTGGATATTGACCTTGTCGGTCGGGATGCACTCGTAGTAGAAGCGTTGCTTGCTGGTGTCGGACAGCTTCCAGTACACCGAATTGTCCTTGATGACCGGCTCGTCATAGGTGCTCATGTTGTACACATCTGCGTAGCTGCCGAAATCGGTGAACTCGGTGTGGCCGTTCAGGCTGACACCCTTTACGATGCGCGTATTGGTCGGCGCACCGTAGTAATCCATGTTGATATATACCGATTCGTCGGTTTCTACCGTGGGCGCGGCGGCCTGTGCCGCCTGCGGCAGTGTGAACGCAAGAACAAGCGAGGCTGCGGTCAGTCGGCGCAGCTTATCTGTTTTCATGGTCGTTCTCCTCCGTATTATCGTTCTGGTTGTCGTTCTGGCTGTTGTTCGGCTTGTTTTTGTCGCTGCCGAGGCGCTGGGCCAGATGCTCAAGCTGTTCCTTCCGCATCTCAATACGGTTATGGATGCGCATACGCAGCTTTTTGCCAATCATGCGCTTGTGTGCGGATTCTTCGGTCTGCTGCTGCCTGGACGGCTCCTGCGTCGGCGGTGTGTAGTTCTGCGGCAGCTTGAAGCCATCGCCGTTCATCAGGTTCTTGAGCTTGAGGTGCAGCTCCTTGTTGCGCGCCTTGCGGTTCTCGCGGATCTGGTTCTGCAGGTTGACGCGCTGCTGACGCAGCTCGCTCAGAATCGGAAGCTTGATCTTGGTCGCGCGGATCTTGTTCATCTTGGCGTGCTTCTTTTCTGCGTAATCCGACTTGACGATCCAGCGGTCGAACAGCATCAGGCACATCGGCAGGAAGAACAGGACCAGAATAACCGAAATCAGTGCACCGCGGCCGATCAGCTGACCCAGACCGGAAATCGCTTCGACCGAGGTCATGAAGTACAGGCCGTAGGCAACCGTCATAACGATCAGACCGGAGGTCATAACCGATTCGGCGCTGACCGATACCGCCCGTATTGCGGCTTCCTTTTTATCCCCTTGTGAGCGGGCATCCAGATAGTTGCCGGTCATCAATATTGAATAGTCAACCGTAGCACCTAACTGGATACAGCCGACGATGATAAAGCCGAGGTACATGGTTCGCTGACCGTAAATGTACGGCAGAGCGGTGTTGATGAAGATCGCGCATTCAATCGGGATGAGTACGACGATCGGCAGGATCAGTGCCTTGTAGGTTATCGCGATAACGAGTGCTACACCCAGCAGGGAAACGATGTTGACGCGGTTGTAGTCCGGCACAATAATATCCTTAATATCCTGCGTGGACGGCGTTACGCCGACAAGGTAGGTCGTTTCGTTCGGGTAATACTTGTCAATGATCGCGCGGATGTTGTCCGAGAATTTGAAGGCATCATCACTTTCACCGGCGGAACGCACGTTGATGATCACGCGTGCCCAGTTTTTCGAGTGCATCAGGCTGGTGATGTTCTCTGGCAGGAAATCCTCGGGAATGCCTTCCGGCAGAACGGACGACAGGCTGAGCGCGTACTTGACGTAGGACAGGTCGTCGATCTCCTCGGTCATCTTTTTCTCGGTGATGTTGCTGTCGGGCGGGACAAGTGCGATCATCATGTTGCTCTTGCCGAACTTTGCATTCATCTGCTGCTCAGCCTCGTAAACCGGTGTACCGGGTGAGTTTGCAACGGCCTCGTTGCCGTAAGAGAAATTCGCCATACCCTGTGCAATGTAGCAAGGAATGATGATGATAAGAACCACAAGAAATACGATGCGACGGATTTTGTACGCAAATTCACCGATGCCGCGGCCCTGTTTGGGGATAAACGGACGGTGCTGCGTCTTGGCAATGATGTTCTGCGAACGCAGGATGAGCGCCGGCATGAGCAGCAGCACAGTCAGCAGGCTGAGCGCGATGCCCTTTGCCAGTACGAAGCCCATATCCGGGCCGATGCCGAAGTTCATCAGCGCCATGGCGGCAAAGCCGACGATGGTCGTCATGCCGGAAGCGCCGATGGACGAAAAGGCGGTTCGCCAGGCGTTCGCCATCGCCTGTTCGGGTTCTGCACCGGTTGCGCGCTCCTGTGTGAAGGCGTGCAGCAGGAAGATGGAGTAGTCCATCGAGCAGGCCAGCTGCAGCACCGCACCAACGGCGTTGGACAGGAACGAAATCTCGCCGAAGATGATGTTCGTGCCCATGTTGATGAGGATTGCAATGCCGAGCACGGACAGGAACAGCACCGGCTCAAACCACGAGGTGGTCGTGATCGTCAGAATGATGTAAATAATGACGACGGCCAGTGCCATAACACGGGCGACCTCTTTGTTAATGGTCGGGCCGAGGTTGGTATCCGATACAGCGGAGCCTGCTACCAGACCTTTGTCACCGACGATGTTTTCAATCTCATGCACTGCCTTGTGGGTCTGGTTAGACGAGTCCTTGTCGGTGAAGATAACATCCATGTAGGCGGTGTTATCCTTGTAGTAGTCGTCGATATTGTCGTAGTTGATGAATTCGCTCGAGCCGTAGATATTGGTGGCCATATCGCACCACATGACCATGTCCACACCGTCAACGTCCGCGATACGGTCCTTTATGTTTTTGGCTTCGTACAGCGTCACATCCTCGAGCATGACGCGTCCCATGCCGGGATAGGTAAATTCGTCCTCCATGATGTCCAGCGCCTGTGCGGACGGAGACGAATCCGGCAGGTATTTTGTTAAATCGTAGTTGATCCCAACCATCGGCACACAGATTAAACTGAAGATGATCAGTACGATATAGATCTTTTCAATCAGTTTTCGATTGTTAATGATCAGGTCAACAGGGCTATGTCCTTTAAGTTTCACAAAGAAAACACCATCTTTCTCAGAAATAGATATTGTGTAGGATTTCTTTTCGTGTTATAGTATAGTACATAAGGATAACGAACGCAATAATCAAATATGATAAGAGTGAATGATAACGCACAAAAATATTGTATATGTTCGTTAAAATGCGAATTACGGAAATGGAACGGAAAAAGCAATATGAATGGAGTGAAATACCATGGCAGAAGTGGAGGATAAGCGCATCCGACGAACGAAAAAGCTGCTGCGGCAGGCACTGACGCGGCTGATGCAGCAGAAGGACTTCCAGAGCATCACCGTGACCGACGTAGTGCGCGAAGCGGATATCAACCGCGGCACATTTTATGCGCATTATCGGGACGTGTATGACCTGCGCGATAAGATCGAGACAGGGATGATCGAGGATTTCCGCGGGATGATCGCAGCCATCCGTCCGAGCGAGACGGTAACGCTCAAGCTGGTGCTCAGCCGTCTGATGGATTATCTGGAGGAGAATCGTGAGATCGTCACCGCACTCATCAAGGTCAATGCACCGGATGGTTTCGGCAAAAAGATGATCGGCGTTATCGAGGAATGCCGCATGGAGCTGCTGCCGTACCGCAGTGTCGAGGATGCGTATGCTGCACGCTTCCTTGCGACCGGTGTCATCGGCATGACCGAAAAGTGGATCACTGAGTCGCAGCCTATCCCGAAGACCGAGATGGTCAGCCTGATCACTAAGCTGCTGACACCGCTGACACCGCTGGTGCCGCAGTCGGAGGCAGCGCAGAACTGAGTAAATCAGTAGGAATTTAACGGCACGAAAGGGAGTACCCGCAGGCGGGTACTCCCTTTCACTGTATTATCGTTTACGCAGGACAAATTCAGCCAGCCGTTCGGTGGCATCCGGATGGGCGATCTCGCTCATGGTTCTCCGCACGGTCTCCAGCCGCACCGGATTGCAGAACAGCTCGTACACCGCCTCGTCGATCGGGAAGTGCTTGGTAATGAGCGCCGCCATGCCGTTGTTGACCAGAAAATCAACATTTCGCTCCTCGTGCCCGGGGATCGGATCGAACAGCAGCATCGGCAGGTTTTTCGCCAGAGCCTCGGACACGGTAAGACCGCCCGGCTTGGATACAATGCAGTCGGACGCGCTCATCATCACCTCTACGTTGTGTACAAAGCCGTAGGGATAGATCCTGCAGCTGCCCTGATAATGCGCGGCAAACTGCTCTACATGGTAGAGCATCTTTTTGTTGTTGCCGCATACCACAAGAAACTGGAACGGCGTGCCGATCTGCGACAGGCTTTCGATGTTTTTCACATGGTCGGCGTGGCCCATGCTGCCGCCCATCAGCAGGATGGTTTTCATTTTCGGGTCAATGCCGAGCTGTGCTGCCGCGTCCTCGCGGGACAGCTTTTCGTTGAATTTCGGGTGCACCGGAATGCCGAACGGCAGGATGCGGTCCTCCGGAATGCCGCGCTGCACACAGCGGTAGGTGAGCAGTTCACTCGCGGTGACGATGTACTGCACGCGCGGCACATCCTCCAGTACGGGTG
Organism: Butyricicoccus sp. OF10-2; assembly: GCF_003481925.1. NCBI lineage: Bacteria > Bacillati > Bacillota > Clostridia > Eubacteriales > Butyricicoccaceae > Butyricicoccus > Butyricicoccus sp. OF10-2. The sequence goes on from NZ_QUMC01000024.1 coordinate 26,957, forward strand.
GAGCGTGTAGTCGGTAACAATGCCGATGGTCTCGATATCGGCGAGTTTTTTGCGTTTTTTCAGCTCATCGACCATCTGTGCGGCAAAAACATGCGTACAGATGATAACATCGGGCACATGGTTCGCAATGACCTTGGCAAACTTGGACGCACCGAGTGCGTTGATGATATTGATAATGCTCGGCGCAGAGTTAAAATAGCTTGCGCCGTTGTTCTCAGCCAGCTGGTAGACCAGACGGTACAGCGTCTGCATGTGCTTGGAGGAGAACAGATATCCCTTGTCGATGGTGGTTTTGATCAGGTTGCTGATATAGGCGTAAACATCCAGCGTGTGAACTTCCGCGCCCTTGGATTCCAGCATGTCGCCGATGGCCTTTGCGGTGGCATGGTGACCGAAACCGGCGGTGACGGATAAAATCAGTACTCTCATACAATGCCTCTCCTTATATTGCGGCATTTGTGCTGACCGGACAGGACAGCATGCCTAAGGATATTTTATCGTAAACATGCGAAAAAATCAAACTACACTTTCGTTAAATGTATGCGGATAAGCGATATGCAGCGGTATTTCCGGTATCATATATTCCTTTTTTTCAGGTCCGGCAGGAGTTTTTCTCGGTTAGCTATTTTATTCCGGGCGATTTTGTACTATAATAAATCTAATAAACGAAAATACAGGAGGCTTAGGGAAATGGCTCTGTCTATTAAGCCCTACATTGAAAATAAGGAACGCATCCACCTGATCGGCATCGGCGGCGTGTCCATGAATTCGCTTGGCGAGCTGCTGCTCAGCCGCGGTGTGCCGATTTCCGGCTCCGACCGTCTGCGTACGGATGTTACCGCGCGGCTGGAGGCTCTGGGCGCAAAGATTACCTACGAGCACAAGCCGGAGAACGTCGAGGGTGCGTCGCTCATCGTGCGTACCGCTGCCGTGCATGATGACAATCCGGAGATCGTCCGCGCCCATGAGCTGGGCATTCCGGTCATGGAGCGTGCCGAGGCATGGGGACACCTCATGCGCGATTATGACAACGTGGTTTGTCTGGCAGGCACGCACGGCAAGACAACTTCCACCTCGATGATGACGCTCATGACCATGGAAGCGCAGATGGACCCGACCGTTATGGTCGGCAGCAACCTGCCTGCCATCGGCGGTACGCTCCGCATCGGCGGCAAGGGCTGTTTTGTGGCTGAAAGCTGCGAATACTGCAACTCGTTCCTGCGCTTTGCACCGACCGTTGCGGTTATCCTCAATGTAGAGGAGGATCATCTCGACTTCTTCAAGGATATCAACGATATCATCCACTCGTTCCACGAGTTTGCCGAGCTGACCCCGATGAACGGCCTTGTTGTCGTCAACGGCGATGACCCGCATGCAATGCGCAGTGTGGCAGGTATCAACCGCAAGGTCCGTACCTTCGGCACGAGCGCAACCTTGGACGTTTACCCGACCGACGTGCGCGATGAGAACGGCTACTACCGCTTTACCGTTATGGTAGAGGGGAAGAAATACGCTAAGGTGGCGCTGTCCGTTCCGGGCCGTCATAACATGCTGAACGCACTGGCGTGCTGCGCCGCTGCCGAGTTCCTCGGTGTGCCGGGTGACGCTGCCGAGCGCGGTCTGAACAAGTTCACCGGTTCGTCCCGCCGCTTCCAGCTGGTCGGAAAAATGCCGAACGGCGCAACCGTCGTGGACGATTACGCACATCATCCGAGCGAGATGAAGGCCACGCTGAACACCGCAAAGGAAATGCACTTCGACCGTATCCTGTGCGCGTTCCAGCCGCACACATATACCCGCACTAAGGCGCTGTTCCACGAGTTCGTGGAGGCGCTCAAGATGTGCGATCAGGCGGTTCTTGCTCCGATCTATGCCGCCCGCGAGAAGAATACCATCGGCATTTATTCCTCGGATATCGCCAGAGAGGTGCCGGGCGCGGTATCGTTCGACAGCTTTGACGAGATTGCGGATTATCTCCGTAAGGAGGCAGGCCCGAATGATCTGGTGCTCACCATGGGCGCCGGTAATATCAATGAAGTCGGACCGATGCTGATTAAGAATAAGTAAACAGATAACGAGAAAACCCGCTTTCGAGCGGGTTTTCTTTTGCCAAATTGAGAATTGAAAATGGAAAATGGAGAATTGACGTGACGGTTATACAATGTGCAGACGGGATACAAACGGTGCGCCGAGGTCGCACCCCAGGCACTTTCTCTTGCCCTTCGGGCAATTCACCTTGCCGCACCATGCGGTAAAGATTATTGATAATCGTAATCCGTAGGAACTGTCTATAACAACGCGTAAAAGAGTTGCGCGACACAGATGTGTCGCGCCTGCGGAGAGTAACCGATATGTGTAGCAGTAAGCTGTCTATGAACTGCGAATATTTCACGAAACAAACGTAAGAGTAACCCGACTGTCGTTCTCCTTTTCGGAGCGGTTGCCGGTCTCTGGTCTGCGTCAGGCTAAGAAATAAAGGAAACGGGATTCACAAGGGTGGAAACCTTGGTGTCCATCCTTGTGCCCACCGCCGTGGGTGCGGCGACGTTCCCGCCGCCTGCAGGCAGCAATTCCAACCCGATTTACAGAATGAAAAAAATTTTGAATCCCACTTGACAAAAACGCATAAATGGTTCATACTACAAATATAGAGAATTGTACAATTTGTATAATTCCGGTTGGTAAGGAGGGTGCGTTATGAATAGCAACTTGATTATTACTATTGGTCGTGAATATGGTACCGGTGGTCGTGAGATCGGTCAGAAGCTGGCGCTCCGTCTGGGCGTTCCGTTCTATGACCGGGAACTTATTACCCGTGCGGCTAAAAAGACCGGATTTGACGAAAAGCTGTTCGAGCAGCTCGACAAGCGTGCCACCAACAGCTTCCTGTACTCGCTGACGATGTTCGGTTCGGTTGGTCTGAACGGCATGAGCCTGACCGATCAGCTGTATCTGGCTCAGTCCAATATCATCCGCGAGATGGCAGAGGATTCTTCGTGTGTTATCGTCGGCCGCTGTGCAGACCATGTACTGCGTGACTTCCCGAATAAGTTCGATTTCTTCATCCATGGCTCGATTGAGGACCGTGTAAAGCGCGTTCAGACCTGCGGTGATTACGTCATCGAGGGCAAGACGCCCGAGGCTGCTCTCGAAAAGATGGATAAGCAGCGTTCTACCTATTACAATTACTATACCGGCAAGGTATGGGGCAAGTGCGACCATTACGACCTCTGCATTAACGCAGGCCGTCTGGGCGTTGAATATTCCTCCGATATTATTCTGGAGTACATCAATCGCTTGAAGAAGTAACTGCTGTATAGGGAAAAGAGAGAGTGCGGAAAGGTCGTCCCTTGCGGACGGCCTTTCGCATTTTTGCAGATAAGAGGATAGGAGAAAGACGATGAAAATACGAAAGATTATTGTTGCGTTAGCTGCAGTTCTCGTACCATTTCTGGTGTTTCGTGTGGGATCGGGATTGACCGAGCAGCAGAATGTCACACTGCGCGATTACACGGTTTCCGAGAATGAGAAAACGCTGACACTTCATGCAGCTGTCTTTCCGCCGATTGAGGATATCCGGGATTATAAGGACGAGCCGAAGAACGGCGAACATTATCTTACGTTTTACAACGCATTCGGCAGTGCAAACACGATGAGTGCGGAATACACCGTTGTCCTGCCGATTGAGGATACGGATAAGGCGGTTTATTTTAATGATGCCGAGGGCTTCCATCTGGTTCTGCAGAAGAATGAACTGACCGGTGAGTGGGTACGACCGTAAATTTCCGCAGAACAGGGAACCAAACCGCCCCGATTTCGTCTAACCGAACAAAGGAGGAATCGCTATGAAAAAATTGCTTGCAGGAACACTCACAGCGGCGCTGGTGCTTGGATTGACAGGATGCGCTGAGCCGGCAGATGAGCCGTTAACTGAAAAACCCGTCATCTACCTATATCCCGAACAGAAGACAGCGGTTTCCGTGTCGCTGGACTACGCGGGCACGCTGACCGCGACCTATCCGGCGTATGAGAACGGCTGGCACGTAACCGCCGAACCGGACGGCACGCTGTATGACGAGGCCGGAAATGAATACTCCTATCTGTTCTGGGAAGGCGAATCGAAGCCGGACTACGATTTTTCCAAGGGCTTCTGCGTCGCGGGAGCGGACACGGCAGACTTCCTCCACGAAACACTGGCTGAGATCGGTCTGACTCCGAAGGAGTACAATGAGTTTATCGTGTACTGGCTGCCGAAAATGCAGGAAAACCCGTACAATCTCATCTCGTTCCAGTCGGAACGCTACACCGACATCGCAAAGCTGGATATTGACCCGACACCGGACAGCGTTCTCCGCGTATTCATGGCGTGGAAGCCGTTGAGCAAGCCGCAGACCATCGAGCCGCAGACGTTCACGCCGTTTGCAAGAGACGGCTTCACCGTTGTGGAATGGGGCGGCTGCGAGGTGAAATGAGCACAAAAAAACCGCCGAAATTTCGGCGGTTTTTTTTTAAAGGGATTTAATCCTGCGAGGTACGCAGCTGCGGCATTGCAGTGCACAGCGGCTTCCAAACCAGGATGGAAATAGAGTAGTCCAGCATGGAGTGAATGACCGTGCCGAGACCAACCAGCAGAACAACGCTTGCAACAAAGCCGTTTGCGAGCTGCTCAGCAGTGAACAGCGCACCGGACATAAAGAACGGCGTAACGATGATCATCTCGGCGGCAGCGTGCAGCAGTGCAATGATGAAGTTGAATACGGTGCTTGCAACCGGACGGTTGATGATATCCGGATTGCGCTTGAGATAGGCTGCACCGATGAACGCGAACACGATATGGGACGCCGCACGCAGTGCAATGATTGCCGGCGTGGTAAGGAAGAAGCCAATGGTTGTGCCGATGCAGACCGCTACGGCAACCGCCGGAGAGATGAACATGCCGAGGAATACGGCAACGTGGCTTGCCAGCGTGAAGGACATCGGGCCAAGTACGATACGCGGCATAAACATCGGGACAACAATGCCAATGGCACAAAGAATACCGGCCAGCACCATGTGGTACAGCTTGTTTTTCGTCATAGTCATAAGTGATACAATTCCTTTCCGATCCCTTTATTTGTGAACAGATAGAAGTATACAACACGGAGCAACACTTGTCAAGACACATTGTTCATAAAAAGTTTGGTTGCCTGAAAAAACAGGTTGTGATATAGTAAGGGCAGACAAGCAGCAAGGTCAGAAAGGAAGACAGGCATGATCTCGATTGACCGATTTGAAGAAATTTTATCCGATCTTGCGGAGGAGATTCCGCAGTCGTTTTACGAGGAGCTGAACGGTGGTATCGTCGTGGAACCCGGGTATCTTCTGCACCCGGAGGACCGCAACGGCACGCTGTATGTGATGGGGCAGTACCGCATTGATCCGGCGATGGGCAAGTATATTGTAATGTACTACGGCTCGTTCAAGCGGGCGTACCGCCATTTGGATGAGGACGAGCTGACCGAAGAAATGCGAAAAGTCCTGCGGCATGAATTCCGCCACCACGTTGAAGGACGAGCCGGTGTGCGTGATCTGGAGGTATGGGATGCGGAGCAGATCGCTATGTATAAGGAGCAGCAGGCAGATAACGAGTAAAAGAAAACCACCCGAACGAAATCTGTCGTTCGGGTGGTTGCGGCTGTCGCGAAACTACAGTTTCGCCGACAAGCAGGAACGGACCGCAGGCCGTTCCAAAGTCGTCCGAAAGTTCCTCCAGAAGTGTAAAAAGCCAGATATATGCTCCGGCTTTTTACGAATTTGCACAGCAAATTCTATTTCATGCGCGCTGCCGCGCGGCAGCGTCAGCATCGCGAAAACGGACTTTATTGATAGACTGAACCACCCGAACGAAATCTATCGTTCGGGTGGTTTTTAGTTATCCTCGAGCAGCAGAAAGCCTTTGTCCTTGAGCCCCTGAATTACGCGTTCGAGCGTTTTCTCATCCGTAGCGCGGATGGTGTGCAGGTGGATGCCGCCGGTCAGGTTGGACAGCGGCCGGGAACCGGACTGCTGAATCTTCTCGTTAAACGCGTCGGCGTCATACCGCGAGAAAATATGCAGCGGTGCACAGATCTGACCGTATACAGCGTGCTCGACCGTCACATCAATCACGGCTCCGCCGAGATCGACAACCGTGTATAGCTCCTCAAGCATGCGGCTGTTGTCGTGGTGGCTGACAATGTGCCGCTCCGCACAGGCCGGCGCCGAGGTGTTCTCCAGAATATATCCGCGCGGCGTAGCGAGCACGGCTAATCCGCCTGCACGCAGCAGCGCAACATCGCCTACAATAATCTGGCGGCTGACACCGCATTGCGCGGCCAGCGCGGTCGCCGATAACGGCCCGTTCGCCTGTGCAAGCAGGTGGGTGATTTTAGTGCGTCGTTCCGCAGCGTTCATGGTTAGTCACTCCTTACATCCTTATATGATAGCAAAAGTTGACGGAGTATGCAAGTGTCAAGATGGGAGAGATTATGCAAGGTAGGAGTGAGGAGGTAAGAGTTGAAGGATAGGTGTAATTCACAGGTGCCGTCCGTAGCCCCAGACGAACGAGTTGCGCGGTGCGAGCATCTCCCGGAGTGCCCTTCGGGCAATTCACCTTGTGTCGCGCCTGCGGAGAGTAGCCGATATGTGTAGCAGTAAGGTATCTGTGAACTGCGAATATTTTACGAAACAAACGCAAGAGTAACCCGACTGCCGTTCCCCTTTTCGAAGCGGTCGCCGGTCTCTGGTATGCGCCAGACTAACAAACAAAAGGAAACTGGAGTCCCAAGAGGATAGAAACCTTGGTGTCTATCCTTTTGGAACCCCAGCTAAGGGTTAGCACCTATTCCTAATTCGTTAGGCAAACAGCGCAAATAAAAATTATCTGCGCTGCACAATCTCATGCGGTCTCCCGCCCTCATACAGCTGCTGCCGAATCGCGGCAAACATCCGCTCTGCCATATCCAGATACCGGCGGACCTCCAGCTCATCAATCTCAAACGGCAGGTCGGTTGGATACCGCGTCTCAATATATAAATCGTTGAGCGCCGCACTCTCGTCCAGATATTCGGAGAACGCCTTCGAGTCCAGCTGGATCGCCTGACGGCACAGGTACGTCAGGTTGTGTCCGTCAAAATGCCGTCCGGTGCGGAACAGCAGATAACCTTTCAGTGCCTTTTCAATCGCCTGCTGGCAGTGGAACGCGATGTTGTAATGATCGCCGCCATAGGTCAGCAGCAGACGTGCGGCCTGCAGGTCGCACAGCGCCTTGTCCAGCCATTTGTAGTAAAAACAGCTGTCGGATGCACCTTTACGTCGCCTGGTCATAAATCACCTTGCCTTTCCGGGCGATCCATGCGGCATACGAGGTACTGTCCGTGCAAAGCTCCGCCCATTCCTCGGTGGTGTAAACGCTCAGACTGACGGGTACGGAAACCGTAATCGCCAGGTGCAGGTGTGTGCGCAGTGTGCGGCAGTTGGCGCTCTCCGGCACGATAATGCAAAGGCTGAATGCCTTGAGCTTGTCGGTTGCCATCGTACGCTTTTCCGCATACAGGATGATTTTGACCGGCTGGCACGCGTCCAAAATGTCGCATACAGCCTGCTCGATCGCTTGCGTCATACCAATCCCTCCTTCGGGTCGGGCAGCGGCGAAAGCGTGGCAAGCGCCTCGAAGCGGGTTCTGCCATCGGCTTCACCGCGAATGTAACGTGCGCTGTCCGCCGTGCCGGTCAGCAGCGAAAGCGATTCGCCGCAGGCGGTTTCGGCGGTGTAGTTGACCTGCAGCTCGGAGACAAAACCCGGCTGCTTGTACAGGTCGAGCGCGTCCGAGATCAGCTCGACCGCACGCACGTTGTTGACATGATTGTTGACATCCAGATCCGAATAACGGACCTCGTGAACATGATGCAGGCGTACATTGTCGCACGACAGCTTGGGCAGCGGCGCAAACAACTCTCCGCGGGAGGTGTGCAGGTACTGCTCGGCTTCGGGAAATGCGCTCGGACGCACAATGCGGTGCGTCTCCGGGTCGAGCGTTACCCACATAGACTGTGCGTCGCCAACCGGCTTGTTATCCACAAAAAACGAGAAACTGCGGTACCAGCTTGCACCCTTGATGCCCGGACACCACGTTTCGCACCGCAGCCGCTCATACGGCAGCAGCGGACGTGTCAGCCGCGCTTTCATGCGCGAGAGTACCCACACGATCCGCAGATCGAGCGGACCGATGTGCAGCGCTTCTGCGTGGACGGTCGCCGCGTCCTGCATGATATTCCATAGGAAGGACGGCTTGGCAATGCCGCGGTTGTCAATGTGGCTGTAATTCACCTCATATTCACGGGTGAGTAGATCGACCATGGGAATGCACCTCCGAAAAAATGTGCGGTTAGCGGAACAGGGAAACGATAAAGCGGGAAAGCATATCCAGCAGGGTAGCCTGCTGCTGTGCTTCCTCCTGGGTGATGGTGCCGGAATTGTCGGTATCCGGCTTGGTGACCGGCTTATCCTCCGCGTAGTGCGTGGTCAGGAAGGCCGGACAGCCGTCGATGGACTCAAGGGAGGCATAGCTGAAAAATACCTCGCCCTGAATATCTATGCTGTCATCGAGCAGAGTAAGCTGACGCTCGATTTCATCCGTGCCGTACCAGGTATCACCGGGCTGCGCTTCCGCCGAACGGTATGCGCCGATGCCGATGTACAGCGCTACATCGCTGGTGGAAACCGCCTTCTGCCACCACTTGACGAGCGTCTGGAAGTCAGCAGGCTCAAAGCCGATCGACCAGTACAGCTGCGGACAGATATAGTCTACTGTGCCGGCGTTGATCCACTGCAGGGAATCGCAGTATAGCTCGCTGTATGAGGACTGCCCCTGCGTGTTGCTGCCCTTGGAGTTTGCGCTCTTGTTTTCCCAGATACCGGCGGGACTGACACCGAACGAGAGGTTCTTATCCAGCGTATGCAGTGTCTCATCCAGAGCAGCGATGAGTGTGTTGACGTTGTCGCGTCTCCAGTCACCGATCCTGCTGAAATCCTGACCGTAGCGCTCGTAAGTCGCCTCATCGGCAAAATCCGTACCCGGATAGAAATAATCGTCCAGATGAATGCCGTCTACGTCGTAATTCTTGACGATCTCAGCCGCACCGTCTACGACAAGCTGCTGTACCGCCGGAATACCGGGATTGAAGTAGTAGTTGTCGTTGTATTTGACAACCCACTCCGGATGCTGCTTGGCCGGACTGGAATCCGGGATTGCATTCCATTCGTCCTCGCCGTCAATCGTAATGCGGTACGGATTGATCCACGCGTGCAGCTGCAGACCGCGCTCGTGCGCTGCGGTTACCCAGTAGCCGAGGGCGTCAAAGCTGCCGTTCGGCGCCTGACCGGCCGTGCCGCTGACATAGCGGCTCCACGGAAACAGCTCGGACGGATACAGTGCATCGGCGGAAGGCCGAACCTGAAGGAATACCGTGTTCAGGCCCATTGCGGCAATATTGTCCAGCTCGGTGTCGGCCTCGGCCTTGAGCTGGTCGGCGGTCATGCCCTGCTCGGAGGGGAAATCAATATTATGTACGGACGCGACCCAGACACCGCGCATATTGTCCTTTGCGGGCTGAGCGGCATAAGCGCCCGGTATCATCAGCATGGTCAGCGCCAGCACGATGGATAGAATGCGTTTTTTCAGCATGAAGAATCTCCTTTTATCCGGAAGCTGCTTTCATAACCATTGCATACTCTGCTTGTGAAAGCAGCTTCGCCAATTTGTTACCCTATATTATACCACAACCGCTCGGGAAATTTAAGTACATAATGTGAATTCTGGCAGACAGGTGCGTTGACAGAAAAGGTTTTTCATTGTATGCTGAAATACAGACAGGGCAATACCGAATAATTGAACAAGAGCGATTTGTGAGTAAATTTTGCGTACTGACAAGACGCGGTTTTGCAGCAATACTTGCCGTATTGCAAGAAATCTCGGCAGCGCGGACGGAACTCGCGCAAGGAACCGAAGCCAAAATCAGAACACAAAATTTTCGCAAAGCGCCGCGGCAGCGCGACCGGAGCCTGCGCAAGAAGCCGCGGCAGCGCGACCGGAGCCTGCGCAAGAAGCCGCAGCTTTAATTGTGCGGTGTTGCCATAGAGTAAGAAGGAGAGCAAATCCATGCAGAAAAAGGTTTTAGCGCTGCACGATCTGTCGGGTTTCGGACGTTCGTCGCTTGTGCCGATCATTGCAGCGATTTCGGCGGCAGGACACCAGTGCGTGCCGCTGCCGACCGCATATTTTTCCACGCACATGGCCATTCCCGGCTGGGAAACGGTCGATCTGACCGGTGTTATGCCGCGTGTCATCGACCAGTACGACCGGTTAGGGTTACGGTTTGAGTCGGTGTACGCGGGCTTTCTCGGCTCGGCAGATCAGATCGACTGCGTGCGGGATGCCGTACTGCGGCTGAAATCCGAAAACGGCACGGCGTTCATCGACCCGGTGATGGGCGACAACGGTGAGGTCTACGCCACCTATACACCCGAAATGTGCACGCGTATGCGCGAGTTGTGCGAAATTGCGGATATCATCACGCCGAATACGACCGAAGCGGCTATCCTGCTCGACCGCGACCCAGCCTCCGCACCGCAGAACGAAACGGAAGCACAGGAGTGGCTGCATGCACTTCACAGCCGCTACGGCGCACAGGTTGTGCTGACCGGTTTGGATTACGAGCCGGGGAAGGTCGGTTCCGGCTGTCTGTCTGCGGACGGCGGCACCATCAGCCTGCACGAGAGGATCGCGCAGTATTATCCCGGCACCGGAGACCTGTTTGCGGCGGTCGTGCTCGGCGCGCTGCTGAACGGCAGGGGGCTTGCCGATGCCTGTGCGCTCGCCGGCGAGTTCGTCAAGGACTGCATCGCCTACACTGCCGCGCAGCATACCGACCCTATGCATGGCGTGCAATTTGAAAAGCTGCTGCCGCGCCTTTTTTCTTGCCACGAGAACCAGACTGAGGTATAATATAGATAGATTCTCAGATATTCCCCGATAGGGTGCGCTGTAAGAAAGGTGGTTTTTGTATGAAGCAGTCGATCCGCATCACCTCCCGTGTGAACAAGCGACTTTACGCGGACGCGATACCGGGGCATTTTGCCACGAATCATTCGCACATCAACTACTATATTGATATGTCCGAGATCAAGCACAGCATGGCAATGTCCAGAGAAGCCGCGCGCAGCATTGCATACCAGTTATCGTCCACCAGCATTGATACACTGCTGTGCATGGAAGGCACGGAGTACATCGGCGCGTATCTCGCCGGTGAGCTGTCGAGCGTGGGCATGGGCAATGTCAACAGCGGCAAGGATATTTATCTTGTCGAGCCGGACAGCAACGTCAACGGTCAGTTTGTGTTCTCGGATAACCTGCGCCATATGATCGAGCACCGTAATGTGCTTGTGCTGGTCAATTCCGCATCCACCGGTCAGACCTTCTCGCAGGCGAAGGAGTGCGTTGAGTATTACGGCGGCCGCGTTTCCGGCTTTGCGGCGTTGTTCTCCAATATCAGCGAGCTGAGCGGAAAAAAGGTTGTCAGCCTGTTCTCCGGCGCGGATTTCCCGCATTACCAGAACTTTGTGCGCGGCAAAGCCTGCCCGGACTGTGCCGCAGGCACTCCACTGGATGCAATCGTCACCCCGAGAGGGTACAATAAGCTGTAACGGGCAAGAGGAAAGCGTGAGCTTTCCTCTTTTTTATGCGTATAGAATGGAAAATTGAGAATGGAAAATGAACGCGATGGTTTCTCTCGCCCTTCGGGCAATTCACCTTGTGTCGCGCCTGCAGAGATGAAATGGTATGTGTAGCAGTATGGAATCTGACACTGCGAATAGGTAGAGAAATGGGCGCACTCTGTGCGCCCCTACGGAAGAAAAAATCCTCTGCCGTTCCCCATTTTCGAAGCGGTCGCCGGTCTCTGGTCTGCGCCAGACTATCTTAGGAAAGGGGTGATTCACAAGAGGGTGGAAACCTTGGTGTCTACCCTCTTGTGCCCCTGCCGGGCAGGCAAGATTTCGTTCGCTTCGCAAGCGCTCAACCACCGTCTGGCAGAGACTAACAAACAATACTGATAACCGGAACTTTGAAAAAGCAAAAGAGGAAGGTAAAAACCTTCCTCTTTCGTTTACTTTTTCAGAAATTCCGGCAGACGGCGGCGTGCCTCCAGACGATAAATCCGGTAGCCCTCCGCGGAGAACTTCTCCTCATACTCGGTCATGACATTGCCCTCAAAGTCCGAGTTATGCAGATCGAGCGAGATATTCTGAATCAGCCAGCCAAACTGGCAGATCTCCTGCAGACTCCACTCGAAAAAGCGCTGATTATCCGTCTTGAAGCATAGATCACCCTGCTGACGCAGGATTTCATCGTATACTTCCAGGTACGCACGCCACGTCAGCCGGCGCTTGCGCTGACGGTTGGGCGGCCATGGATCGGAGAAATTCAGGTAAATGCGGTCCACCTCACCGGGCGCGAACACTTCGCGCAGCTCAGCCGCGTCGAAGGATACAAACCGCAGATTGGGCAGCGGCTGCTGCTGGCAGCGCTCGGCTGCATGATGAGCGCACCTTCCTCGCGCTCGACCGCGATAAAATTCACATCCGGGTGCTGCTCGGCCATGCCGATGGCAAAACGGCCCTTGCCGCAGCCGATCTCCAGATGGATCGGATTGTCGTTGCCGAACAGGGCGCGCCACTTGCCGCGTTTTTCCTTCGGCTCGAACGCCATAACGTCCGCACAGGCGGCAAATCGAACGTCCAAGTTTTTCTTTTTGCGCATTCTCATGCGTGATAAACCCCTTACATCAGTGTTATAGTACGGAAAACTGTCCTCAAACGGGACGAAAAAAGAGTAAGCTGCCGCAGAATACTCCGGTCTGCGGCACATCTTCTGCAATAATAGACATAATATTATACCACAGAGAGATAGTATGACACAACCGTTATCTCAGCCAAATTTACAGAAAGACCACAACTTTCACAAAAATATGCAAATTTGCAGATAGTTCTTGGTTAAATGATACATCTGTGCTATAATAACAACAGATCCACTGACAGAGGGAGAGAAGGATATGTTTAAGCGTTCCAGCGGCGTGCTTGCGCACGTCACTTCACTGCCTTCGCCGCACGGCGTGGGCACCATGGGCAAAACCGCCCGTGATTTTGTAGATTTTCTGGCGGCGGCGCACCAGACCTACTGGCAGGTGCTTCCGCTCGGTCATACCGGCTTTGGCGATTCGCCGTACCAGTGCTTTTCGGCAGCGGCGGGCAATCCGTATCTGATCGACATGGATCTGCTCGTTGAGGACGGTCTGCTCACCGCGGATGAGGTTCGTCAGGGCGACTTCAACGCTTCGGCGGATACCGCGGATTTCGAGCAGCTGGCCGATACCCGCTGGCCGCTGTTCCGCAAGGCATACAGCCGCGTGACACCGGAAATGCGTGAGAAAATTGCCGTCTTCACTGAGAAGAACAGTGAATGGCTGCCGGATTACGCGCTGTTTATGGCGCTCAAGGAGGAGAAATACCATCACATGCCGGTCTACATGTGGCCGGACAAGGATGTGCGCGACCGCAAGCCTGCAGCACTCGAAAAAGTGACCGCAGAGCTGCGTGACGAGGTGGATTTCCGGATTTTTCTGCAGTATATCTTCTTCAAGCAGTGGACGGCACTGCGCGAGTATGCCAACGAAAAGGGCATTCAGATCATCGGTGATATCCCGATTTACGTTTCCGCCGACTCGTCCGATGTATGGACGCACCCCAAGCTGTTCAAGCTGAAGCCCGACCGCAGCCCCAAGCTGGTAGCAGGCGTACCGCCTGATTACTATTCTGCAACCGGTCAGCTGTGGGGCAACCCCGTGTACAACTGGACGGCGCACAAGGCGGAAAACTACGCGTGGTGGATCTGGCGCATGAAGAGCAACATGGCGCTGTTCGACGTGGTGCGTCTCGACCATTTCCGCGGTTTTGCCGCTTACTGGGAGGTCGGCGCGGACGAGGAGACCGCCATCAACGGAAAGTGGCGCAAGGGTCCGGGCATGGAACTGTTTAACGCCATCGAGAAGGCGCTCGGTCCGGTGCCGCTCATTGCGGAGGACCTCGGCGTGCAGACCGATGAGGTCAAGGAACTGCTCGAAGAAAGCGGTTTCCCGGGCATGCGCGTGCTGATTTTCGCTTTACGCCGGATTACGACAACGAGCATCTGCCGCACAACTATAAGCCGAACAGCATCGTCTATACCTCGACGCACGATTCGCAGACCGTGTGCGAGCAGATCATGGACATCTGCTCCGAGCCGGAAAAGCAGTTTGCATACCGCTATCTGCGTACCTCGCACGCCGAGGCCATGGGCTGGAGTGCCATCAAGTGCGTATGGGCGTCCTCGGCGAACATCGCTATGACGACCCTGCAGGATCTGCTCTCGCTCGGTGCGGATTCCCGCATGAATACGCCTGCCACTATCGGCGGCAAGAACTGGCGCTGGCGCGTGCGCGCGGAAGCGCTCAACCCGACGGTTTCGTCCATGCTCGGTGAAATTACCAAGACGTATATGCGCGGGTAAGAAAATGTGCTATAATGATACCGCATCACGGGATTCTGTGGTGCGGTATTCTATTTTCACGGACAAGAAAAGGACGAATATGTATGAAAATGACAACTGCCATTTTTGATTTAGACGGTACGCTGCTCAACTCGCTCGGTGATCTGTGTGACAGCGTAACCCATGCCGTGGAGAAGCACGGCTTTCCGCCGGTGAGCATGGAGCAGACGCGCATCCGCATCGGCAACGGCGTGCGCAAGCTGGTCGAGCGCAGCATTCCCGAAGAGAGCCGCACGGACGAGATGATCGACATCTGTCTGGCGGATTTCCGCGCGTTCTACGGCGAGCACATGATGAACCGCACGCATCCGTATGAGGGCATTGTTTCGGTGCTCGAAACGCTCAAGGAGAACGGCGTGACGGTCGGGGTGCTGTCGAACAAGTACGATTCCGCCGCGAAAGCGCTGATTGAGCACTATTTCGGTGATTTAGTAAGCATTACCTATGGCGAACGCCCGAATATCCCGCGCAAGCCGGATCCGACAAGCGTGCTCGGACTGCTGGACGAACTGGGCGGCGACAAGGAAACGACCCTCTACATCGGCGACAGCGCGACCGATATGCAGACCGCAGTAAACGCAGGATTGACCGCCATCGGTGTTGCCTGGGGATTCCGCTCGGCGGAGGAACTGCGTGCATCCGGTGCGGACGCGCTTGCATATGAGCCGAGCGATCTGCTGCCGCTGTTTGCGTACGGCGTGCCCGATGTGAGCAAGGCGGAAAAGGCTCTGACCGATTACGGCTTTGGTTTCCGCTACTTTGAAACGAAAGATGAGGCAGTTTCCTACCTGAGAGACACCTGTGCAGGCAAATCCGTGTCGATGGGCGGCTCAATGACGATGAAGCAGCTTGGTTTTCCGGAGAACTTTGCGGACAGCACGGACGTGCACTGGCATTGGATCGACAAGGGCGTGTACTGCCAGACGCCGGACGTTTACCTGTCTTCAGCGAACGGACTGAGTGAGACTGGCGAGATCGTCAACATCGACGGCAAGTGCAACCGCGTGGCGGCCACGCTGTTCGGACCGAAGCGCTGCATTTTCGTGTGCGGCGTGAACAAGCTGCGTCCCGACCTGCAGAGCGCCATCGAGCGGGCAAGAAATATTGCCGCTCCGCTCAATGCCAAGCGGCTGAATAAAAAAACGCCTTGTGCAGTGGACGGCAGGTGTCACAACTGTAAGAGTCCGGAGCGTATCTGCCGCGCCATGGTCATTCATATGGGCGTGCCGAGCGGATTTGAAAGCTGTGAGGTCGTGCTCATCGGTGAAAAACTGGGCTTCTGACAAAAAGAAACCCGTGTATTTCATTTGAAATACACGGGTTTTTGTTAAATAAGCACCTCGAACACCCATACCATCAGCGGCATGGTGAGAATGGAAAACAGCGTTGTGAGCACATACAGTGCGCTGGAATACTCAGCATCGCGGTCATAAAGCTGCGCCATCGAAGTAACCGTAGCGCATGCAGGCGTGATGCACGCGAGATACACGGTCAGCAGAATGCTGTGTCCATCCGGAATCCAGTTTGCCGCACCGATGACGCGAAGCAGCAGTACTGTGATAATCGGGCAGATAATCAGCCGCAGCAGCACAGGAACATAATGCCGACGGCGCATAAACAGCTGGCGGAGCGGCGTGTCCGCAATAACGATACCGGCCAGCAGCATGCCGATCGGGCCGACCATCGCGCCAAGCTGAGAAAACAAATCGTTCACCAGACCGGGCAGCGGCAGCCGCAGGATGAACAGTGCACCGCCGATCAAAATAGCGATGATATTGACATTGCCGATGATCTTTTTCCACTCGAAGCCGCGCGTACCGCAGAGCAGACTGCGGCAGTGCGTCCACAGGAGAACCTGCTGTACGACGAGGAACGCACAGGAATAGATCACATAATCCTCGCCGAGCAGCGCTCGCACCAACGGAATGACCAGAATGCCCGCATTCGTGTAGATGATGCAGGTGCGCTCGATCACATCCAGCCGCAGCGGACGGCGTAGCAGCCGCGCCAGCAGAAGAAGCAGCGCGTGCAGCGCAATCGCCAGTACAAAGGCGTACAGCAATCCGGTAACAACGGCAGGGGTGTAATCCACCTGAAAGGCGTTGATGATGACGCATGGCATAACCGCATACACCATCACGACCGACAGCACGCGGCTGTCCGCACTTTTGAGCAGCCGGGCCTTGACGAGCACGCAGCCGATCAGAAGAATGAGAAACAGCTCGGCAATCTGCTGCGCTAAAATAAGACTGATTTGCATAATATCACTTTCACAGCAAAAAAGAGGGAAAAGTGGAGAGCATACCGCAGCCGGTGTTCTCTCCACTCTTCATTTGCATTGTATTTAGGGCAATACCGCCGCAGCTTTAATTGTGCGGTGTTGCCTTAGAACAGACCGGTGATCTTACCGTTGCTGTCTACGTCGATCTTCTCTGCAGCCGGAACCTTGGGCAGACCGGGCATGGTCATGATCGAGCCGGTCTCTACAACAACAAAGCCTGCACCGGCAGCCAGACGAGCGGTGCGTACGTTGACAACAAATTCGGTCGGACGGCCGAGCAGCGATGCGTCATCGGAGAGTGAATACTGCGTCTTTGCAACGCAGACCGGCAGGTGGCCGTAGCCCATCTCGGTGATGTTTGCCAGCTCCTTCTTTGCGGCAGGCGCGATGGTCACGCCGAGTGCACCGTAAATCTCCTTGGCGATCTTGCGGATCTTGTCCTCGAGCGGGAGCGAATCCTCATACAGCATGTGGAAGTCGGCCTTGCCCTCGTCGAGCACAGCCAGAACCTCGTCGGCCAGCGCCTGACCGCCTTCGCCGCCCTTGGCAAATACCTCGGAGAGTGCTACGCGCACACCGCGCTCGGCACAGTGCTCGCGGATGAAATCCATCTCCTCGTCAGTGTCGGTCGGGAATGCGTTGACGGCAACAACGACCGGTACGCCGAACTTCTTCATGTTATCCAGATGTGCATCCAGATTGCAGATACCGTGCTTCAGCGCATCCATGTTCGGCTGATTGAGATCAGCCTTGGCTACACCGCCGTTGTACTTGAGCGCGCGGACGGTCGCAACCAGTACGATGCAGTCCGGAGCCAGTCCAGCCTTGCGGCACTTGATGTCCATGAATTTCTCTGCGCCGAGGTCAGCACCGAAGCCTGCCTCCGTGATGGCAATATCGCCCAGTTTGAGTGCCAGCTTGGTTGCCTGCACGCTGTTGCAGCCGTGTGCGATATTGGCGAACGGACCGCCGTGCATCAGACAGGGCGTGCCCTCGAGCGTCTGAATCAGGTTGGGCTTGATGGCATCCTTCATCAGTGCCGTCATGGCGCCCTCTGCATGCAGGTCGCGTGCGTAGATCGGCTTGCCGGTGTAGCTGTATGCCACCAGAATATCACCGAAACGCTTTTTCAGGTCGTCCAGATCAGCGGCCAGACACAGGATAGCCATAACCTCGGACGCTACGGTGATCATGAAGTGGTCCTCGCGCGGCACACCGTTCACCTTGCCGCCCAGACCGATGGTGATGTTGCGGAGAGCACGGTCGTTCATGTCCATTACGCGGGTGAACACAATACGGCGCGGATCAATGTTCAGCAGATTGCCCTGCTGCATGTGGTTGTCCAGCATGGCGCACAGCAGGTTGTTTGCTGCCGTGATGGCGTGCATATCGCCGGTAAAGTGCAGATTGATGTCCTCCATTGGAACAACCTGCGCGTAGCCGCCGCCTGCCGCGCCGCCCTTGATGCCGAATACCGGACCGAGAGACGGCTCACGCAGTGCGATAATCGCGTTTTTGCCCTGTTTGCACAGTGCCTGACCCAGACCGACCGAGGTCGTGGTCTTGCCCTCGCCGGCAGGCGTCGGGTTGATGGCGGTAACGAGGACCAGCTTGCCGTTTTCCTTTTCCTTCACCTTGGTCCACACGTCTGCGGACAGCTTTGCCTTGTACTTGCCGTACAGTTCCAGATCATCGGCATCCAGACCGGCAGCGGCGGCAACCTCGGTGATCGGGCGCATCTGACAGCCCTGTGCGATTTCAATATCGGATAACATGAAATTCCTCCTCTATTTTGCAGCGGGTAACATAATATATTCATTATATCAATACTTCGTCCGGTTTTCCATACAAGCACGCGAAAAATTTGCCGAAATTGTTACTCGCAAAGAGGGGTGTGTTGTGGTATCATATAGAAATGTAATTGAGGATGGAAAATGAGTGTGGCAGTGCAAAGCACTGCAATTTAAGGCAACACCGCACAATTAAAGCGGCGGCTCCTTGTGCAGGCTCCGGTCGCACTGCCGCGGTGCTTTGCGGAAATTTTGTGTCCTGACTTTGGCTTCGGTTCCTTGCGCGAGTTCCGTCCGCGCTGCCGAAGTTTTACGGTAATACATCAAGTATTACCGCAAAACTGTGCCTCGTCAGTACGCAAAATTTACTCGCAAATCACTCTTGTTCAATTATGCGGTATTGCCTTAATTCCGCCGCTTTGCGGCGATACCTTAATTTCCGATGCTCAATTCTCAATTTTCCATTTTGAAAGGGAGGGGTTTGATGGACACTGCTCGTTCCATTGTACACTCTGTTACGCATTATATCAAAAACACCGACCTGTATCTGATGCTGCTGGGACTGATCTGCTCGATCTACGGCATGTTCCTCATTTACTCGGCAACGCTCAACCCGGTGACGGCACTGGACGGCTCGACGAAAAACCTGTATGTACAGGGTGCCGCGATCATTCTCGGTCTGGCGGCATTTATTGCGCTCAGTCTGATTGACTTGGAAAATCTGGGCGACCTATGGAAAATATTCGTGATCGGCAACATTCTGCTGCAGTTTCTGCTGTTTACGCCGCTCGGCACTGAGGTCAACGGCCAGCGTGCATGGCTCAATCTGGGCGTGACAAGCCTGCAGCCGGGTGAGCTCGGCAAGCTGATCTTCATCTTCACGATTGCCGCGCACATGACCGAAATACAGGATCATATCACCGAATGGCGCGGACTGGTTTCGGTCGGTCTGCACACGCTGGTAATGATGGGGGCGGTCGTGCTCTCGTCGGGCGACACCGGCATGGCGATCCAGTACCTGATGATCGCGGTTATCATGCTGTTCTCGGCCGGTCTGCCGCTCAAGTGGCTGGGCATTGCTGCCGGAGTCGGTATCGCAAGCGTGCCGATCCTGTGGAATTATGTGCTCAAGGATTACCAGAAAACGCGCATCCTCGTGCTGTTTGACCCGTCCATTGACGTGGAGCAGTCCCGACAGGCGACCTACGGCAAGATCGCCATCGGCTCGGGGCAGTTCACCGGTCAGGGCTGGACCAACGGCACGATGACCCAGATGCAGTATGTGCCGGAGAACCAGACCGACTACATTTTCTCGGTCGCAGGTGAGGAACTGGGCTTCCTCGGCTGCCTGCTCATCATCATTCTGCTGATGGCGCTGATCATCCGTTTGTTTTATGTGGCGTACCGCGCCTCCACGCCGTTTTCGGCGCTGATTGCGGTCGGTGTAAGCGGCATGCTGCTGTTCCAGACCTTTATGAATATCTTTATGAATGTCGGTCTGCTGCCTGTCATGGGCCTGACGCTGCCGTTCTTCTCCTACGGCGGTACGTCTATCGTAACCATGTTCGCCGCGCTCGGCATCGCCGCAGGCGTCAGAATGCGAGAAAAGCCAAGCTGGCTGCAGAACTGATATGGGCACTCCCCCTATGCATACATTGAAAATGCCAGAAAGGATTTTGTAAAATGACCAGACAACAAGCATGGGAGCTTCTTCGCAGGTACAACGCGGAGCCGTTCCATTTACGGCATGCGCTGACGGTTGAGGGCGTCATGCGCTGTTTTGCGGAGCAGCGCGGCTATGACCCGGAATTCTGGGGCATTGTCGGCCTGCTGCACGACATTGATTTCGAGCAGTGGCCGGAGCAGCACTGTGTCAAGGCATCTGAGCTGCTGCGCGAAGGCGGTGCAGATGAGAGCATTATTCATGCGGTATGCAGCCACGGATGGGCGATTTGCGTGGACATCAAGCCGGAGCACGAGATGGAAAAGCTGCTGTATGCAGCCGATGAGCTGACTGGTCTGATCGGTGCGGCGGCGCTCATGCGCCCGTCCAAGAGCGTGCAGGACATGGAGCTCAAGAGCCTGAAGAAGAAATACAAGGATAAAAAGTTCGCGGCAGGCTGCTCGCGTGAGGTCATCGAGCGCGGCGCAGAGCTGTGCGGACTGACGCTCGAGGAGTTGTGGCAGCAAACGTTGGACGCCATGCGTTCCTGCGAGGATTCCATCAACAGGCAGATGGAAGAGATTTAAGGCAATATTGTACTTATATGGAATAACCGGGGCATTGTAATATTACAAATGCCCCGGTTTCGTCATATTTCGTTGAAATGTGCCCCGTTTTGTGGTAAAATACCATCAAGAATGCCCGCAGCGGGCATGCAGGAAAGCAACCCATCGGCGAAACAGCATGGAGGTTCAAGAATGCGTTTCAAACGAATGATCGCGGTATTTCTGAGTGCGGCGATATATATGACAGCGGGTGCGGCGGCCGCAGAATTGCCGCAGGATGCTGTGGAGGCAGAAACCACAGCCGTCACGACCGAGACTGCCGCCGAGCGGGATCTGACACAGGATCTGCCGCAGGCGAGAGCGGTCGTCAGCGCGGCAAAGACCACGCACGCGTTTCAGCTCAACGGCAAGGCGGTGACCAATCCGCAGGCGTACTTAATTAACCGCTATAACTATTTTAAGCTGCGTGACGTAGCCTATCTGCTGCGCAACAGCACCGCAGAGTTTGAGGTGGGCTGGGAGAAATCCACCAACGTCATCACCCTGACGACCGGCAAAAATTACACCGCGGTCGGCGGAGAGCTGAATACGGCAGCACTGTCCAGTGCGGCAGGCAAACCCACCACGGCTATCGTCAAGGTGAACGGCAAAAAGGTTTCGTTTGACGGTTACATCATCAACGGAAACAACTACTACAAGATTGCCGATATGGCGGCTGCACTCGGTTTTACGGCGGATTACGACGTACCCAGCCGCACGGTTTCGCTTAAAACACCGACACCTGCACCGATTCCGGCTTCGTTCACGACCGGTGTGTACCGCGTTAACGTCCATTCGGCGCTGACCGTGCGCAGCGGTCCGGGCAAAACCTATTCCGAAGTCGGTGAGTACGCCAAGGATGCGCTGGTTATCGTGGACAAGCTGTCGAACGGCTGGGCACATCTGCTGGACAGCGCAGGCGGCAGCGGCCGTTACTGCAGCGCGGACTATCTGGTGCGCGTAAGGGATTACAATGCGGCGGTCGATAAGCAGACCGAGCCGACTATCTCCAAGCCGAGCGCACCTTCGACGCCGAGTACACCGGCGACTCCTGACGAGCCGACGACGCCGACTGAGCCGACAACGCCGGATACGCCCGCCGAGACGTTCACAAGCGGCGTGTACCGTGTAACCGTGGACTCCGAGCTGTCTGTCCGCTCGAGCCCGAGCACCTCCGGCACGCTGGTCGGCGTGCTGAAAAACGGCGCGGAAATCGCGGTTGACAGCATCAGCAACGGCTGGGCACATATTATGGATAACGCTTCGGGCAGCGGCCGCTACTGCAGTGCGGCTTACCTGACGCGCGTGCGCGACTACGTCAGCGGCGACGAGGATAACGATCCGATACAGCCGCCGCGCACCTCGCACATTGATGGCGTGATGACGGTCATTATCGACCCAGGTCACGGCGGCAGCGATGTCGGCGGGAACAACGGCGGTTCGCTCGATGAGAAGCATGTCAACCTGTATGTGGCGCAGTACCTCAAGCAGTATCTTGAGGCAGCCGGTGCAAAGGTTATCATGGTGCGCGATACCCTTGAGGAAGGCAGCGAGCTGACGCTGCGCGGCGCTGTTATGAAACAGTATGCGTCCTCGGCGGACCTGTTCTTTAGTATCCACCACAATGCAGCCAACACCACTGCACGCGGAGCGGAAATTCTGGCGCAGATTGCGGACAAGAACGGCGGCCCGACCAAAATTCTGGCGCAGGCGCTGCTCGACGAGTACGAAAAGCTGGGGGTTCCGATTCGCCAGATCGTGTTCCGCGAGGGCAGCCACGGCGATTATTATTACACCAACCGTGCAGCGGCGGCGCTGAATATTCCGGCGCTGACGAGTGAATTCTGCTTCATTGATAACGAGGAGGACCAGAAGTTCATCGACAGTGAGGAGGACTGGCAGAAGCAGGCGCGTGCACAGCGCAATGCGATCCTGTATTATTTCACGCAGGTACAGTATTAAATAAGTTGACCGCGTCGTTTACGGCGCGGTTTGCTTTGAAAAAGGAGATATTTGTTATGACAGAACGGGCAAAACTGGCACAGGATTTTCACGATCAGGGCTACAACTGCGCACAGGCGGTGGTCTGCGCGTACTGCGATCTGGTTGGTCTGGATAAGGAGACCGCCTATAAAATGTCGGAAGGCTTCGGCTTCGGCATGGGCTGCATGGAGATGTGCGGCGCGCTGAGCGGTGCGTTCATGCTCGCGGGCATGAAGAACAGCGCAGGAGCGGATCAGCCGGGCACGACCAAGGGTCAGACCTATAAGGTCACGAAAATGCTCAAGGAGAAGTTTGAGCAGAAGAACGGCGCGTATCTGTGCCGCGACCTCAAGGGCGTAGCCGACGGCAATGTACGGCGCTCCTGTCCGGGCTGCATTGAGGATGCGTGTGAGCTGATTGAGGAATACCTCACGAAATAAAAAGAAAATCCCTTTCTCGACTGAGAAAGGGATTGAGGCTGTCGAAAAACTTCGTTTTCCGAACAGCCTCTCGCTCGAAACCACGCTTTCGAGCGAATCTCGAAGAAAAAACCGCGTCCTGCGGACACATTTTTTCTTCCCTTGTATAAATTCCGAGATACATGCTCCCGGAATTTATGAATTTGCAAAGCAA
>NZ_QUMC01000025.1:0-49574 GCF_003481925.1 Butyricicoccus sp. OF10-2
GTTAACAAGTCTGATTCCGCTCCGATCTTCGACGTAGCTGACTACGGCATCTGCGGCGACCTGTTCAAGGTTGTTCCGATGATGATCGACGCAATCAAGGCTGCTAAGGCTGCTAAGTAATCAACTGAATATCGTTCAGATTTGATAGAAAAGCCTCTGTCCGATGGACAGAGGCTTTTTGTGCTGTTTGGGTTCATTGTTCGGCGCCTACACTGGGATACTCAGGGTCGCGGTCAAGATAATATTCGACATGGTAAATCCCGTAATAGTCGTTCACGATTTTGCGGACATCTTCGACGTATTGATTTGTGGATGTGTCGCTGTATACGCCACGCAGTGTTTTATACGGGTTTTGCTCGAAAGTGGTGATATAGTCCTTGGTTGCAGCCGGAAAATAAAGCGATTGCTTGTAATGACCCGGCATGTGTGCCCCTTTGGATGCCATAAATGCAACACACTCCTTGTCTGGCAGGTCGGACAGCCGGATTCCGGTCTGCATATATTCCGAAACCGGCGGCGTGTTTTTGACCGTTACAGCCATAATCGCAATGGTGGCGAACAGCAGGACGAAAATTGCTTTGATTCGTGGCTTCAGCATGGTATCACCGCCTTGTCTTGTATATGTTCATTATACTATAAAATCGGTCCGATTTGGAAGAATAGATTTCGATTGGTTGCGAATTACGGGTGCTTCCATTCTCCATTTTTCATTCTCAATTCTGTGCACAGACCAAAAAGACGCAAAACCCAAAGAGGTACGATTCTCACGAATCGTACCTCTTTCGCTATCCGGATAAGGATTATTCGTCCTTATTTTCAGTTTCTGCGGAAGCCTTTGCATCCTTATGCGTCAGCACCAGCTTATCGTCGGCGGCATCGAGCGTTACGCTGTCGCCTTTCTTGATCTTGCCCTCAAGGGATTCCTCGGCAACAAGATCCTCGACCTCGTTGGTAACAGCGCGGCGCAGCGGGCGGGCACCGTAAACCGGATCAAAACCAGCCTTAGCCAGATGCTTCTTAGCGGCCTCGGTCCAATCCATGGTGATCTCCATATCCTGCATGCGGGCAGCAACCTTGCGGAGCATGCCGTCGGCAATCTGTGCAATCTCGTCCTCATTCAGACGGTTGAACACGATGATGTCGTCGATACGGTTGAGGAACTCCGGACGAACCGCGGTCTTGAGTTCCGCCATAACGTCGGCCTTGATCTGCTCAAAGGTGCGCTCTGCAGCGTCCTCCGGCTTGCCGTCCGCAAAGCCGAGCGACTTGCGGCCGCTGCCGGTGATCTTCTGTGCACCGATGTTGGACGTCATGATGATGATGGTGTTTTTGAAATCTACATGGCGGCCCTGACCGTCGGTCAGGATACCATCTTCAAGGATCTGCAGCAGGATGTTGAATACATCCGGGTGTGCCTTCTCGATCTCATCGAACAGGACAACCGAGTACGGATGACGGCGAACCTTCTCGGACAGCTGACCGCCCTCATCGTAGCCAACATATCCCGGAGGCGAACCGATCATACGAGAAACGGCGTGCTTCTCCATATATTCGGACATATCAATGCGGATCAGCGCATTTTCATCGCCGAACATGGCCTCGGCCAGTGCCTTGCTCAGCTCGGTCTTGCCGACACCGGTCGGGCCGAGGAACAGGAACGAACCGATCGGGCGCTTCGGGTCGCGCAGGCCGACACGGCTGCGGCGGATTGCCTTAGCAACGGCGGTTACAGCCTCGCTCTGGCCGATGACACGCTGATGCAGCGTATCCTCGAGGTGCAGCAGGCGCTGTCCCTCGTCCTCGGTCAGCTGAGCAACCGGAACACCGGTCCAGCCGGAGATAACGGCTGCAATGTCGTCCTCGGTGACAGCACCGTGCGACTTGGTCTGCTGGTCAGCCCACTCCTTCTTGCGGGCCTCCATCGCTTCGCGCTTGGACTTCTCCTCGTCACGCAGCTTGGCGGCGTTCTCAAAGTCCTGACCCTTGACGGCCTCTTCCTTCTTTGCAGCAACGGCGGCAATTTCGTCCTCGAGCTGCTTCAAATCCGGCGGAGTGGTCAGGCTGGACAGGCGAACGCGGGAGCAGGCCTCATCAATTACGTCGATTGCCTTATCCGGCAGGTAACGGCCGGTTACATAGCGGACAGACAGCTTGACAGCGGCTTCAATAGCCTCGTCCGGAATCTTGATGCGGTGATGTGCTTCGTACTTGTCGCGCAGACCCTTCAAAATCTCAACGGCATCCTCGGCGGACGGCTCGTTGATCTGAACAGGCTGGAAACGACGCTCCAGAGCGGCATCCTTCTCAATATTCTTGCGGTACTCGTCAAGCGTGGTCGCGCCGATGACCTGTACCTCGCCGCGGCTCAGTGCCGGCTTCAGGATATTCGCAGCATCCGCTGCACCCTCAGCCGCACCGGCACCCATCAGCATATGCATCTCATCAATGAACAGGATGGTGTCCTTCTTGGCGGTCAGCTCTTCAATGACCTTCTTGATGCGCTCCTCGAACTCGCCGCGGTACTTGGTGCCCGCGATCATGCCGGTCAGGTCGAGCGAAATCAGGCGCTTGCCTTTCAGGGTCTCCGGTACGTCGCCGGAAACAATCTTCTGGGCCAGACCCTCGACAACGGCGGTCTTGCCGACACCCGGATCACCGATCAGCGCCGGGTTGTTCTTGGTGCGGCGGGACAGAATCTGGATGACACGCTGAATCTCCTTGGAGCGGCCGATAACCGGGTCCAGCTTGCCCTCCTTGGCAGCGGCTGTCAGGTCGCGGCCAAACTGGCTGAGCGCGTCCTTGCTGTCAGCGCCGCCGTTTGCAGCAGTGCCAGGCTCGCCGGAAACGCTGTCCTGTACGCCGCCGAGCGCTTCATTCAGCTTCTCGACAAGGATCTGCGGGGTGATTTTCAGGTTAGCAAGCGCGGTCAGTGCCACATTCTGCCCTTCGCGCAGGATGCCGAGCAGCAGATGTTCGGTGCCGACATAGCCGGTGCCCATCTCGTTCGCGGACTGTACGGACAGCTCTACAATGCGCTTGGTGCGCGGCGTCATGCCCTGCGGCGCAGTGGAATCCGGGGTGCCGCGGCCGGACAGCTCCTCGATCTGATGAACGAGAGCTTCGTCGGTCACGCCTGCGGCAGTGAGTGCCTTGGCGGCCGGGCCGCCGCCTTCACGCAGCAGGCCGAGCAGCAGGTGCTCCGAGCCAATGTAGCTGTGACCGAACGAAGCGGCCGCTTCCTGTGCAAGCGTCAGTGCCTGACGGGCACGCTCGGTAAAACGGTTTTGATAGAACATAAATAACACTCCTTTCAGAGTAGGAAAATAGCTTGATTTAGAGGTAAAACGTCCTCGCAGGGGCGCACAGTGTGCGTCCGGATTTCAGCATCGTGGTTGGAGTGGGCGCACACTGTGCGCCCCTGCGGGACAGGTGATTAGTTGAATTGAATAGACTTTGTCGCTTCACGCAGGATTTCCGCGCGTTTCTTATCGCGGTCCTGCGGTGCGCCGTTCAGCATTGCCGGACGGATGTGCTCCTCCAGTGCGTACAGCTTCTGCGCGTCCATGCCGGACAGGAAACCCATCTGCAGACCAATCAGAACATTGGAAATGCACTGTACGGCTTCGCTCGTGTCGATGAGGTAGGCGCTCTTCATCGTGCCTGCTGCGCGGTAAATACGGTCGCGCAGTGCGGGTTCGTTCTGGCTGCGTACCTGCTCGCGCGCTTTCTTCTCTGCGTCGATGATGGTGGTTGCCGTTTCTACTAGCTTGTCGGTCAGCTCTGCGGCAGACGCACCGAGAGTAACCTGATTGGACACCTGATAGAATCCGCCGACCGCCTGCGAGCCTTCGCCGTAGGTGCCGCGAACGGCACAGCCGCGGCTGCCCGCGTAGCCGATGATGCGGTCCATCTGCTCGGTTGCGGTCAGCATCGGCAGATGCAGCATGATGGAGGCGCGGAGACCGGTGCCGATATTAGTCGGGCAGGCGGTCAGGTAGCCGAGACGCTCGTCATACGCGAACGGCAGCGCCGCTTCGATGAGCGAAGCTACACGGTTTGCGGTTTCGAGACATTCCTTCGGGCAAAGGCCGGTGCCGATGACCTGCAAACGCAGATGATCTTCCTCGCCGACCATGATGGACACGCCGCTGTCCTTGGAGACAATCAGCCAGCCGCCGTTCTGCGCCAGCTCGGGGGAGATGAGGTGTTCCTCGACCAGCTGAGAGGCTTCGGTCGAACGAGGGATGATCTGCTTCTTGTCAAACTCCGGACCGATGGTCGGATTTTCTTTCAGTGCAGCGAATATCTTGTCAGCAATTTCACTGTGCTGCTGTTCGGTCAGACGGAACGGATAGCCTTTAATATTTCGTGCCAGGCGGACGCGGCTGGATGCAGCCAGACCGGTAAAGCCGCCGTGAATCTCAAACATACTCATTTCTGTTCGCCCTCCATTCTGCGGATCTCATCGCGCAGGCTTGCTGCGCGCTCGTAATCTTCGCTTTCAACTGCCGCTTTCAGCTGTGCCTTGAGGTCAGCCACCGGGTCAGCCTTGGGCTGTTCGGGCGCCGCCGGTGCCGTGCCGATATGACGCGTTGCACCGTGAATCTTCTGTACATACGGATTCAGAATATCCGCAAACGTGGCGTAGCAGTCCGGGCAGCCGACGCGGCCGGTGCGGCGCAGCTCGCTTTCGGTCATGCCGCAGGTCGGGCACTTGCGCTCGGTGCCGAGCATGGTAGCGGTCGGAGCCGCCTCGCCCAGCATGTCATTCCACAGGCTGCCAAAGCCGCCGCCGAGGAACGAATGGAACGGATCGCTCCAGAAGTGGTTCATCGACTGAAATGCGTTTTCAAACGCACCGCCGAGGTTTTCCTTCTGTGCACATTCCGGACACAGGTGCATCTCACGGGTGACACCGTTTACGATTTCCTTATAATACATGGTAGCTTCATTCTTGCCGCATTTTTCGCATTTCATAAGTCAAAACTCCTCTCTGAGAGATTATATATAATGTAGTGTTTACGGAGAAAAGGGCATCACGTTGTTGCAACGCCCATGACTGCGCATCGGAAAATCGCAGAACGCAGTCTGTCGCGGTCGGTTTTATCAACCTCCGCCAGCGCACCGTCCGAGCAGGCGGACAGCAGCAGCTGACCTTCGCGCTGGGTAAGCAGCTCAGCGGAAACGAGAGCGCGTGTCAGACGCGCCGCGTCGTTCTGGCTTAGCCGTCCGCCAATACCGCGTGCCGCTTCGAGCAGCGTGCGCTGCTTGTCATCCAGCAGGCGGATGATGCGGATGAAACCGCCGCCGCCGCGCTGGCTCTCAACCAGATAACCATGCTCCGGTGTGAAGCGGGTCTCTATCACATAATTGATTTGACTCGGTACGCACGAAAACCGGTCAGCAAGGCTTTTGCGCTGCAGCTCAGCAACGCCGCCGCCGTCTGACAGCATCTCACCGATGAAGTCGGCGATCACATCGGACATTTTCATGGTGTTTCACTTCCTTCCGGGAAAGGCACTCACTCATCTGACCTTCCCTGATCATTGTCTATATTGTATATCCGGAGGCGTCCAAAATCAAGAGAAAAATTTGACCATTTCTGACTATTAAAGAGAGGTAGATAAGGCTAACCATTGGTTTTCTCGTTATATCGCTTTGAATCACGATTTTTCTCGGTTTTTCATAAACTGACCCAAATTGTGTACTATGATAAAAGTTACCAAAGACTAACCACTTATTTTTGTTGCTTTTTTTAAATCTTGTGGTAAAATGATAATTGTAAAATACATTTGGAGGTGCAATACCAATGGCATATGTTATCGGTGGCGGCTGCATTATGTGCGGCTCTTGCGCTGGCGAGTGCCCGGTTGGCGCTATCGCTGAGGGCGACGGCAAGTACGAGATCAACGCTGACGCATGTGTAGATTGCGGTACCTGCGCAGGTTCCTGCCCGGTAGGCGCTATCTCTCAGGGCTAATTCCTGAACACATATAAAGCGAAGTACAAAACCCTGTTCCGTTCGGAATGGGGTTTTTACTTTTGCCTAAAACAGCAGAGCGGTCGGGCATTCTTGGCACCGGATGGTTGGGGTACGCGAACTACGTAAGCGTGTTCGTCCCTTTCCGGACGGCACCTTTTTCTGCACCGGATGAGCGGGGTATTTGAACCGAGCAGGCAGTTCACCCTAACGGGCGGAGAGTTTTTCGCTGAACCTCAGCAGGGAATTGCGCTCTGCGGAGCGCGGGAGACTGCCGCATCCGCGGCGGGGACAAAAAGGAAGGGACACCTGCGGTTTCCCTTCCTCTTTGAACTCCTGCCTTTCCCTTATTAGATAGTCTGGCGCAGACCAGAGACCGGCGACCGCTCCGAAATGGAGGAACGGCAGTCGGGTTACCGCAGCGTTTGTTTTGCAACCTATTCGCAGTTCACAGACAGCGTACTGCTACACATACGGGCTACTCTGCGCAGAGCGCGGCATAGCAGTGCCGCGCAACACTTTGGCACGTTGTAACGCACGGCACCTACGAATTTAGACGTTTGGTACAATTTATCCTCGTAGGTGCTGTCTATCATAACGCGCTAACGAATTGCGCGGCACGGTTATGCCGCGCCTGCGTAGAGTAAACCACCTGTGTAGCAGTAATCTATCTGTGAACTGCGAATATTTCACGAAAGACACGCAACGGTAACCCGACTGCCGTTCCCCCATTTCGGAGCGGTCGCCGGTCTCTGGTCTGCGCCAGACCCTCTAGGGGAAAGGGGAGATACACAAGAGGGTGGAAACCGCAGGTGTCTACCCTCTTGTGCGCCCGCGCGGCGTCAGCGCACATTTCGTTCGCTTCTCAAGCGGCGACTATATATAATAGGAATAGGCGAAGAAAAAAAACACTTGAAATTTCCACACAATATGATATAATGGAAAAACTGAAATTTCAATGCCTTGCAAGCTTATGCTCGCAAGGCGTTCTTTTTTTGCCTTGCGGCATAGACGGGGCAGAAAAAACAATCCAAGTTAGACGAGTTAGGCTTTCTGCTGGCGTATCCGCTGCGGATTTTCGTGGTCGGTCCGTTCTGCCGCGCCGTATTCCGCAGCCGCATGGGCGCGCGCACGCACGTGGCTGATGAGGAGGAACAGGCGATTTCGGAAGGATTTGCTGGATAATGTCAGAAAATAGCGAAACTGGCAGAGTGCACAGAGATTGAATGCGCTGTTTGGTAATTTCGTTCAAAATCACGGAGTAAAAATTGAAATCTTATCTGGTTCTTTGCGCGAAAAAGAGTATAATATTCTATGCAAAAGGTTATCACATTAAGAAAGGGTGGGAACAATGTCATATGACTTTCTGTTGACGATTGCGATCATCATGTTGTTCACAAAGGTATTCGGCCTTACTTCGGAGCGCGTGCATATGCCGCAGGTTGTCGGTGCACTGATTGCCGGTGTGCTGGTTGGCCCGAGTTGCCTCGGCTGGGTAGGCGAGACCGATTTTCTGGTAAAGGCCGCTGAGATCGGTGTAATCATCCTGATGTTTAACGCAGGTATGGATACTGATCTGGA
Source organism: Butyricicoccus sp. OF10-2 (assembly GCF_003481925.1). NCBI lineage: Bacteria > Bacillati > Bacillota > Clostridia > Eubacteriales > Butyricicoccaceae > Butyricicoccus > Butyricicoccus sp. OF10-2. The sequence goes on from NZ_QUMC01000025.1 coordinate 7,562, forward strand.
CGAGCTGAAAACCACCGGTTTTGCGTCCTTCGTTATTGCGCTGATCGGTGTTATCGTGCCGCTGATCGGTGGTGCTGCATGCTATCTGGCGTTCGACAATGATCCGACTGACCCGATGAACATGCTGAAGGCTGCTTTCATCGGTGTCGTTCTGACCGCTACCTCGGTTTCGATCACCGTCGAGACCCTGCGTGAGATGGGCAAGCTGAAAAGTAAAGTCGGTACAGCAATCCTCGGCGCGGCTGTAATCGACGATATCCTCGGTATCGTGGTGCTGACCATTCTGACCGCACTGACTGACCCGTCGGTAAAGCCGATTCTGGTACTCGGCCGCATCGTTGCGTTCTTCGGTTTCGTACTGGTTGTTGGTCTCGTTATGTACCGCGTATTCCTCAAGATGGAGGAGAAGTGGCATCATCATCGCCGTATTGCAATCTATGCGGTAGCATTCGCATTCCTGATGAGCTACGTTGCAGAGCGTTACTTCGGTATTGCAGATATCACCGGTGCATACTTCGCAGGCATCGTAATGTGCCGTCTGTCCTCTGCGCGTGACTACGTTGCAAGCAAGACCAACGTGCTCGGCTACATGCTGTTCTCTCCGCTGTTCTTCGCTTCCATCGGTATTAAGACCAACCTGGAAGGTCTGACCAGCACCATGGCGATCTTCGCAGTGGTACTGACCATCGTTGCAATCCTGACCAAGATCATCGGCTGTGGCATTGGTGCCCGCATCATGGGCTTCCAGACTTATGATGCGTTCTCCATCGGTCTGGGCATGGTATCCCGCGGTGAGGTTGCACTGATCGTAGCACAGAAGGGCGAGCAGGCCGGTCTGATCGACCCGCACATGTTCCCGCCGATCGTACTGGTCGTTATCGTTACTACGCTGGTAACGCCGATTCTGCTCAAGCTCGGCATGAGTAAGCAGACTCCGGCAAACACGGAGTTCAATGCACAGGAAAAGGTGCAGATGCCCAAGGTAAGCCAGCACTGATTGCTGTCGCAGAACCATGGTTCCGTCGGCAAGCAGGAACGGACCGCAGGCTGTTCCAAAGTTGTCCGAAAGTTCCCGTACGGAAATTTTCTCCCTCTCAAAGTCAAAAATCCTGCGCTATCCTTGCGCGGCTTCTCGGCCGCGCTGCGCCGGTACATGCTCCCGGATTTTTGGAATTTGCACGGCAAATTCTATTGAACACGCGCAATGCGCGAAACAACCGTCTGTTTTGAACAGGCGGTTGTTTTTATATGCAAATATCAATTATTCGCTGTATTGAAGCCTTGCGGCAAGTATGCTATAATAGTAGCGTTTAATACTATCTCTTAATGGAGGAAACAACATGAAAGCAACGAAGCTTCTGCCGATTCTGGCGGTCGTGCTGTGCGTTCCGGGGATTGCGCTGCGCGCGCTGCACCTGCTGAACGGTTTTGACGTAAGCACCGGCTTGCCGACGGCAGGCGATAAATGGATCTGGTTCGTGATCGCGCTGTTCGCTATCAGTGCAATCGTATATGCTGTGCTGGCGCTGCCGCTTAAGACGCGCAATAAGGTACCGTTTGAGCAGCTGCTCGGCACGAAAGAGGTGCTGTTCCGCATGGCGGCTGTCGTTGCGGGACTGATTGTAGCGGCGGGCAGTCTGGGTTACCTGTATCTGACCATCACCACGGTAGAGCAGGACGCAGCTGCATGGGCACGCGTTTTGGAGATCGTCTACGCGATCATGGGCGTGCTGACCGGCGGCTGCATGATCGGTCTGGCCAAGGCACAGGGCGTACAGATGACGGAAAAGAGCGCCGCAATGACGCTCGTACCGCTGTTCTGGAGCTGCCTGCATCTGCTGGTCAACTACCGCATGACCTGCACCGATCCGAAGCTGGCGTCGTTCGGCTTTGGTCTGGTTGCCGATGTGATGATTGTGCTGGCGTTTTATGAACTGGCGCGTCTGCTGTTTGGCAAGCCGGCGCCGGCTATGCTGGCGTTCTTTGCCGCAGTGGCGGTCACCATGTCGGTGTCGGATATCGGCGGCTACGGTCTGGCTATGCTGATGGGCATTCCGTCCATGTGGTCGATCAAAATGGTGCTGCGCGGCATTCTGGCTGCAGCAGCGTGCGTTATGCTGGCTGCTGAGCTGTTCTGCCTGTGCCGCTCGGACGCAGCGCAGACGGCAGCCGAGGATTAACAGGGGAGGACACCGAAATGCTGTTTGTATGCTATCCCAAATGCTCGACCTGCCAGAAGGCGAAGGCGTGGCTGCAGGAGCGCGGCGTGGCGTTTGACGAGCGTGATATCAAGCAGGACAATCCGACCGAGCAGGAGCTGCGTGCGTGGCACGAAAAGAGCGGTCTGCCGCTTAAGCGGTTCTTTAATACGAGCGGCCTGCAGTATAAGGCGCTGGGGCTCAAGGATAAGCTGCCGGCCATGACCGAGGACGAGCAGTATGCGCTGCTCGCGACCGATGGCATGCTGGTCAAGCGCCCGCTGCTCATCGGAGAGGACTTTGCTCTTCCGGGTTTTAAGGTAAAAGAATGGGAAGAAAAGCTGAAATAAGGCACAAAAACAGACGAACCCTTGTGGTTCGTCTGTTTTTTTGTTGGCAATATGAGTTAAGAGTGGAGAGATTTAACACCGAGCAGTGATTATACCCGCAGGAAATGAATAATCTGCACAAACCAACGAGTTGCGCGACACTGTCATACTTCAGAGTACCTTCTCTTGCCCTTCGGGCAATTCACCTTGTGCCGCGCCTGCGTAGAGTAGCCGACCTGTGTAGCAGTACGGTAAGCGAAATGCGAATATGCGGATACAACGCGGAAGAATAAATCCTCTGCCGTACTCCTTTTCCTGCTTACGCAGTCTACCATCTGCACCCAAGGTAGGCTACCAAGGGAAACGGGTGTTCAAAGAGGGTAGAAACCGCAGATGTCTACCCTTTTTGCTCCCGCGGCGAGCGTCGCATCTCTGCATGAAATTGTGATAAGAAAAAAGTGAGAACAAATGTTCACATATGTGTTGACAAACACGAGGATCTGGTGTAAAATATATCTTGCTTATCGGGCAAGATACGGAACGGTATCGAAGTGGTCATAACGAGGCGGTCTTGAAAACCGTTTGTCCGAAAGGGCGCGTGGGTTCGAATCCCACCCGTTCCGCCAATCACGAGATTGCGCGCGGAGGGTTCGATCGAGAATAACTCCGCGCACAACTTAACACCTTGACATGGAGACATACCCAAGCTGGTGAAGGGGCTCCCCTGCTAAGGGAGTAGGTCGAGAAATCGGCGCGAGAGTTCAAATCTCTCTGTCTCCGCCATGAAAGCTGCACTTTTTATTGCGAAAAGTGCAGCTTTTCTGCATTTATAGATAGAAAACGATAACTTTTAGAACGACTTAATTTTCCTTGACAGCAATCGTGACAGCAACGGGCTAATTTACGGCTCCCAAACTGGAGATCAGCTCCTCCATACGGGCGGCACTGCTGCGCTGCATTTGGTCACTGACATGAGCGTAGGTTTTCAGCGTAAACGAAGCTGTACTGTGACCTAAATTCGTCTGCACGGTCTTAATATCATCGCCGTTTTCCAGCGAAATCGTAGCGAATGAGTGGCGCAGAGAATGAAACGTATAATCCCCCATACCGCAGGAACGCAGCAGACGCTTGAGGTGCTTGTATACGGTCTGGTGGTTGAGTGCGCGGCCAAATTCATTGGTGAAAACCAGATCAAACGAATTGTTCCACAGCGGTCCGGCGGCTAAACGCTGACGCTGCTGCTTGGTGCGCTGCTTCTGCAAGGTAAGCATAGCGGTGTCAGCCAGAACAATACGCCGCTGCTTGTTCTCTTTCGGGTCAATGAGCGTATAGCTGTAATCACCTTTCTTGCATTTCTGCTGGAGCTGCTTGCGTACAACAAGGCTGTTTCGGTTCCAGTCAATATCAGCCCAGCGCAAGCCGAGAATTTCGGACTGGCGCATACCGGAGAAAATATCGAGGAAGAACAGATAATAGAATTCGTCCTTGCGAATCAGATCGAGAAACTGATTCAGCTCGGCAGAGGTGATCGCTTTGGCGCGGGTTTGCGTTACACGCGGCAGAGAACAGAAGTCGGCAACATTGCGCTGTAAGATCTCATCGCGCTGTGCAGCGGTCAACAGGGCGTGCAGCGTGCCGAATACGGTGTGTACAGTCTTGGGGGCAAGCCCTTTACCGCCTGCGCCTAAAGACGAAGCAAAGCGCTGTACCTCGCGGTGGGTGAGGTCGGTCAAACGGCGAGTACCCAGTGCGGGAAGAATATGCAGCCGAAGATTTTTCTCGTAACTGCGCTGTGTGGAATCGGTCAGCGTGGCAACGTGAGTTGTCATGTATTCTGCGGCATATTCGGCTACCGTGATTTTACGCGGTTCCTGAAAGGTGCCGTTGTCAATACTGGAGGTTGCAGCACGCAGTTTCTCTGCGACTTCTTTCTGTGTTTGGCCGTAAATGGTATGACGACGAGGCTTTCCGGTTTCCGGATCGTAACCGGACACATACTGACCCTGCCAGCGGCCGTCTTTCCGCTTGGTAATAGAGCCGCTTCCGGCTTCACGCTTTTTATTTTTTCGTGCCATAAGTAAAAGAATACTCCTTTCCGGCACATACAGTTCGGTTGTATGTAAATAGTATAGCACAGGTATGCAAGTTTTGCACAAGCTGGGGATAAATGCTGTGCGTGAGATAAGATGAGGGCAAGGTTTTAGACCTTGCCCTCTGCTGCATATTCAGGCACTTTTCTTGGCGGCGTCCTCTTTGAGCCATTGCATCAGTGCATCGTGTGTTACAAGCAGGCGGCGGCCTATTTTGAGTGTTGGGAAATCTTCACGGTGAAAGAGCGCATAGGCAGCGCTACGGCTTATGCCGAGCAGTTCAGCCAGATCACGGGCGGATAAGGTGATACATTTTACTTGTGCTGCCATAGAATCAGACCTCCGTATTGCCTAAGTACTGCTGCATGAGCGACCGGACCGTGATAATACGGCCAAGCGGCAGTTCGAGTGGAATAGGAAGACCGGGTGCAATCTCTCTGAGGTGGTTCAGCGCATCGTGCTGTGCGTCTAGGTAAGAGCAGTGTGAGATTTGACGTTTAGGAGAGCAGATGTACTTCCGGAAACATTCGTTTGCCTGATCCCAGTTGTAGGCGATCATAACGGCATTGCTGCCCTTGAGAACATAGTAGCGGCCATTTTTGCTTTTGTAGTTATTTTTATGCTTACCCATAATTTGTTTCTCCTTATTGGTTCGATAGTTTAATTCCGATGTACCATTGTGGGTCTTGTCACCGATCCGTATTTTTTTCGGCTTGACTTTATTCGCAAGCTGGCTGCGCAATATGCGCGAAAAGCGTGTTCGATCAGTTATAATCGGCAAGTCGTGTCCCACGCAATAGGCGGTGCAGGCTTCGTGCAGGTCTTGCGTAGAGGTAAAGCTGTTATCGTCGGTCAGGATACAGCAATCATTTAGAAATGCAGCGATATTCTGGTTTTCGGACATAGGCGATGCATAGGACTGGGATAACAGTTGATCGACGAGGGCCTGTCCTGCAAAAATGTACTTGTCCGCAAGCAGACGGTGATATGCGTGGATTGCGCGGAGAAAGATGCCGTCCCGCTCGGCAAGGATTTTCTGCGTGAGTAGATGATCCTGCTGTTCCGTAGGGATAGAGAACCGAAAAGGTATCACCACCATGCGGGATAACAGCGCCGTATCTTCTTCGGCCATCCGAATCGGAAAGTTCGATGCGAACACGAGATTGATCGCTGGTGCCATGGTTGCAAGCGGCTTATACTTTTCCTCCACTGTCATAAGATCGCGTCCTGTGATCTGTTTGAGCGTTGCAACGGCCTGTGCCGAGAGCGTACGATTAGGAAGATCACCGCAGATATTGAGCTTCTTTTCAATCAGGGCTGCACCGGAAAAACGATCGCCAAGACGGTAAAGATCAAGTGTGCTCACAGCTTCGGGATTGAACATAGAGCGCAGCAGCTCAAGCAGCACGCTTTTGCCGCTGTTGCTGACACCTTGCAGCAGGAAGAATACCTTACCATCGGTATCACAGGCAAAAATATAGCCGAGCATTTGCCAGATACGCATTTGCAGAGCGTAATCATTTCCGGTGATAAAACCTATGAAATTGTCAAAGTGCGGCGTACCATGGCACAGAGTAGGCAGCGATACATTCAGACAATGTGTGAAAAAGTAGGCAGGAGTATGCGGCGATATGGTGTTCGTTGTCATATCATAGATACCGTTCTGGATGCAGAGCAGCGAATGGTTGCCTGGTGGTTCAGCAAGCAGCTTGGAATTGCTGAGCAGGAAGACTTCGATGTCCTCGAAAACCCGCTTGCTGCTGTGTTTTTCAATGTCGGAAGTACAGAGCGCGCGCATCAGGCGGCGCAGCTCACCGGTCTGCAATAGGTGATACCAGCCGTTCGCATACCAGTAAATGTGCTCTTGGTAGATGCGGATTTTTCCAGTTGCGGCAATGTGGTTGGCGATAGTCGCGGCATTGGCCGCTTTGGGACGCTCTATTACAGGTGGACAAACGGCTGTTTCTGTTGGCGCAGGCTGATTCTGTGGAATCGAAACTGCTACCTGCTGTGTAGGCGCACAGGAAACCGGTGGCAGAGCGGGAACGGACATAGCTTTTTCTGGACTGCCTGTATTGTTGGTATACTCCTGTTGTGATATAGTAATATCAGAGGAATTGGAACAAAATGCAGACAGGACATTGTTCATCACATCTTCTGGCGATGCTGTCGGTGAATCGGCGGGTATTGCTTTGTTGCTTCCGAAGTTGATCGCATCAAAGAGGATGGGAATAGCGTATCCGTTTTTGTCCAGTGGGTAATTGTTTGATGTCGTAGGAATACCTCCTTGTTTTGGTGTTAGAGGCCTCTTCGTGCTATATATTACATGATGTGATATGTGGTTTGCAAATTGTGAAAAACGCGAAAAACGATGATTTTTGAAACTTTTTTGGATGTGTGCGGCGTGTGATAAAAATAAAGTGGCAACAGTAATAATTGTGATGCTCAAAAAGTTTACAGTGCTCGCATAAAAGGTAATTTTTTCAAAAGTTGAAGGAAGCTAAAATTATGCTGGGTAATGAAGAAGAAAAGCAGAAAATGGCAGATAACGGTGAGGGCGATAAGTGTCAGAATAGCGAAAAAAATGCTGTCAATCCAGATGAGATTATTGATGACAGCGAGATGGAAAACAAGCAAGATGCGGCAGAAAGCGAAGCGGCTGTTGATGAAAATAACGAAAAAGGAAAACCTTGTTTAATACCAGAATTACAAGCAAAGTCGCGTAATATAGGAGTAGCGGTTCCGACAAAATTACAGATTGATGCAAAGACTTTTAGCGAACGGTACAGGATGTTAAGAGAAGAGAAAAATATCTCCAATGACAAAGTTGCGGCGAGGATAAAGGAGTTATCGGAAGAGGAGAAAAGGGTTGATGCATTGAAGCAGTCGTTGTGGAAGGTTGAACAGGGGAAGAGTAAATCTGAATGGATATGTCGTGGGGCTGCAAAGGTATTTGGGGTTAGTGCTGAATATCTGGGAGGACAGGTAGATTGTCCTCGTGTAGTTCGTACGAATAACGATGATACTATTGAAAGAAGTGATATATTATTGTTTGAGCCTATTATTGTTTCAGGTCGACCATCGGATAAGGTAAAAGAGGAGCAAAGGAAGAAAGAACAGGTTACTATTCAAGAATTTATTGAGAAAGAGGATGGTTTAGTAAATACTCAAGGGAATAACGAAAAAATAGAATCAATATATTCTGATATTTTTTATCATATAGCGCACGCAGAACTTGAAGAACAGGAAAATTTTATTAAGTGTTGGGAATTGCAAAAGAAATATACTGCTAATCCAGAGCAACTTACACCAGATGAACGAAAAAAGTTTAAGCGCAGATTAACGTTTCATAAAAAAACTTCATTAGCTGGAGAGCATAAATATCATGTCATTTGGGATTTGATTTTTAGCAATGAAGAGTTGTTTGAGGTGTTGTATGAAATTGCTTCTGATCCGCTCAATAATAAAGAGCAGTTGCGTGATATGATGATAAGAAATTATGAATATACGAAAAAACAGTTCAAATAGTTCTTAAAGAATAAATTTGTTCCGCGTTCTGCGTTCCGCATAGATACTTTTTCCACAGTGTATAATAAGAATAATAGTAATAATAAGTATAAGTGTAAAAAGTATACCGTCAGAACGCGGAACGCGGAACACAGAAGATTTACCCCATTTATGTGTGCATAAATGGGGGATTTGTACTATTTCTGTAAATAAGCGTATTTTCAATTATATATTATCTCCATGAAGTATCAATAACCCAACAAATACTGAATGGAGGAAACCAAAATGAAAGATACTCGAATTTGTGACAACTGCGGTGCAGAGCACTCAATCAGCAAGATGTTTGAGGTAGAGGGTGACTGGCTCTGTGAGGACTGTGCCCACCATTTGACCGTAATCTGTGACCACTGTGGCGACCGCATCTATCAGGAAAGCGCCGTTGAGGACGATCATCACACGCTCTGCGAGGGCTGTTTTGACGAGCACTATGTCCGCTGCCACGACTGTGGCTGCATCCTGCGCAGCTATGATGCCTACTTCGATGACGACGATCATTCCTATTGCTCGGATTGCTGGGACGATCACGAGGGCGCGATTCACGACTACAACTATATGCCTGACCTTGTGTTCCACGGCAAGGGCCTGCGGCATTTTGGCGTAGAACTGGAAATCGACGAGGGCGGCACGGTAAACAGCAACGCGCAGAAACTGCTGGACATTGCTAACGCAAACGCCGAAAACCTGTACATTAAGACAGACGGCAGTCTGGATGAAGGCTTGGAACTTGTCACGCATCCCATGACATTGGAATACCATCTGAACGAAATGCCGTGGGAGCAGGTACTCTGCAAAGCACAGCGCATGGGGTATCTCAGCCATGCAGCAGGAACCTGCGGCCTGCACGTTCATATCTCTCGCTTGGCATTTGGCTGTACCTACGAACAGCAGGAGGCCGCAATCGCCCGCCTGCTCTACTTTGTAGAGAAATTCTGGGCTGAGCTTCTGCGGTTCAGCCGCCGTACGCAGAGCCAGATGAACCGCTGGGCGGCTCGGTATGGTATCCGTCTTACGCCGTCCGAGCAGATGAGCCACGCGAAGAACTCTTGCGCCGGACGTTACACGGCGGTCAACCTTACGAACTCTGACACCGTAGAAATCCGGATGTTCCGCGGAACCTTGAAATTAAACACACTGAAAGCCACTTTGCAGATGGTCAACCATCTTGTCGAGGTGGCTGTTTCTTTGTCCGATTATCAGGTACAGGACATGAGCTGGTTTGACTTCCTCGACGAAATCAAGGAGCCGGAACTTATCCAGTATCTTAAGGAACGCCGCCTGTATGTCAACGAACCTGTCACCGCAAGCGAGGAGGAATGAGTATGTGCAGTCTGTTTGGCTTAATCGACTTCAAAGGTGTGCTCAACACTCACACGAAAAACAAAATTCTGAATACGCTGGCTCGTGAGTGTCAGGTGCGCGGCACGGATGCGACCGGTATTGCCTATAACTTCAACGATCGTCTGCGCATCTACAAGCGTCCGATTCCTGCTCGGAAAATGAAAATCCATATTCCGCACGGCGTGAACGTTGTCATGGGACACACCCGTATGACCACACAGGGTAATGCACAGTTTAACCAGAATAACCACCCGTTCCTTGGTCATGTTGACAGCGGTGCTTTTGCACTCGCGCATAACGGCGTTCTCTGGAACGATAAGGAACTCCGCGCTACGGAAAATCTTCCGCTGACGAGCGTAGAAACAGACAGCTACATTGCCGTCCAGCTCTTAGAGAAGAACAAGACCCTCGACTTTGACAGCCTGCAAGCTATGGCTGAAAAGGTCGAGGGTTCTTTTGTGTTTACGGTGCTGGATAAGAACGATGCTATCTGGTTTGTGGTTGGCGATAACCCGCTGTGCATCATGTTTTACGACGGCTACCTGCTCTACGCTTCCACACAGGAAATCCTGTGCAAGACCACCAAGAAGTTAAAGCTGAACACACCCTCTGACATTCTGGAGCCAAAGGAGGGCGAGATTTTGAAGATCGACCGAGCGGGACATATCACTACCGGCAGCTTTATGCCGAAAACCAGCTATGAGCACTGGTGGCGGCGTTATCCCTATTACCGCGACTATTATGAGGACACACCTGCCCACTACGACGATTTGTTCAGCGTAGCAAAGGCGTTCGGCGTAACGGCAGATGAAATTCAGGTGTTGCTCGACTACGGCTGTTCAGAGGAAGAGATCGAAGAAATGCTGTACGACCCGCCGCTGCTCCATGAAGTGACCGGAGAGCTGTTATATGCATACTAAGAGAGGAGGACGAATAACATGGGTTTATTCGGCGTGCTTTGGGTACTCGGTGAAGTGCTGGAAGCATTGGACGATCTGCTCGATCTGACCGATGATGTGTAGTTTCAAAAACGCCTGACTTTCGGCACATTGATTTTGAAACGAGTTTTGGAACAAAAACTGCCCTCGGAATACCACATTCCGAGGGCAAATTTTTTTGTTTCATAAACGAAGATTTTTGCAACAGGAGGACGATATGAAGCACTATAAATTCGGATATGCCCGTGTCAGCACCGAACAGCAGAACCTTGCGCGACAGCTTGATATGCTGACACAGTACGGCGTGGACTACATTTTCAATGAGAAAATGACCGGCACCAAACGCGATCGTCCGGAGCTGAACAAACTGCTCGACCGTATGATGGAGGGCGACACGGTGGTGATTGAGAGCCTGTCCCGCTTGGGCCGCAGCACTAAAGACCTGATTGAGCTGGTGGAACTGTTCCGCGAACGCGGTGTGCATCTGGTCAGCCTGAAAGAGCAGATCGACACCTCCACACCGGCAGGCAAGCTGCTGTTTACGCTGATGAGTGCCGTCGCGCAGTTCGAGCGTGATGTGATTGCAGAGCGCACCAAAGAGGGTTTGGATGCCGCCAGAGCACGCGGCCATATCGGCGGCAGACCGCGCACCAATGCACAAAAAGTCAAGCAGGCTGTGAAGCTCTATCATACCAAACAGTATACCGTTCGGGAGATTGAGGAGCTGACCGGGGTGAAGAAGGCAACGTTGTATCGGAATCTAAAGTAGCAATCATCCGCATTAACGCTCTTCCACAATAACGCCAATAATCTGAAAATCTGTGACTTCACCATATATAATGTACCTTCATGAACCAACATATCTCCTTCATATTCAGAACCATATCCCGTTTGGTTCATAAAAGTCTGACCGCCTAAGTGACAAGGCATTGTGAAGGGTATCCTTGCCCCCTCTTTAATCTTCCCTTCCGGAATACGAGATAATTCCTTGAATAGTTCGGCAGCAAAAGAAGGGCGTCGTAAATAAGTACTGGAGATATATGCTCCGGAGAGCTTCTTTAAACCTGTCATGGTAAGAATATCTTTCGTCTTTATTACCTGATAAGGACTTCTCATGACAACCAGCGATAAACTCTTCCAATTAGATGTAATACCAAATTTTCTAAATACTAAAAACTTCTTTTTAGAATAATAGAACTTATCCATAATCGGTGTAGTTTTGGTCCTTGCATCTAAAAATGCATACATAGAATTATCTGCATTCACCTCATAAATGCAAGAAACACACGAATCAGCAATCTCCTGCCGTTGAATATTATTTAATTGCTGATACAGCTCAATTTGCTGTTTCTCTGCATCATCTATTTGATGCCGCAGATTTTCAATCAATTTATCAAGATCCGCAATTTTCTGATTAATTACATCCTTAGTATTCATAAAGCACTCTCCTTTTCCCTAAATTACTCTAACAACGGCTGGTTCTGTGCCTCCAATTTGGTATTGCACGCAATGATGCCGCATCGCTGGTACAGACACTCTATAATGACCACATCACACGCGTTTCGCGGGTACAGCACAGCATGGCCTGCGGCTTTGAGAAGCGCCTGCGTTTCCTCTACCGTAAGCTGAAAGCCAAATGCAAGCTGTATCAGCTTGTCCCGTGTCGGTGTATAAATACCGTCGAAAAGCTGGTAGCCATAGGTACGCGCCAAGCCTGCCGCACGGATTACTGCCGCTCTTGTCAGCTGTTTGCGTTCCAGCAGGTCCGCTAACAGCTCCGGTACGGTTTTATTCTGCAACTCGTCAGCGTTCTCCTGAACAAAGGCTGCTGCATCTGGCTTGCTGCGCAGAATATCCATCAATTCGCCTGTGGTCTTTTCCATCTGTATCACCGTTTCTGTCATCTATTGATTCCCATTATAACACAGAACCTTTTCCGCTTAAAATCAAATTCTAATCTGATCTGAACTCATCAGTAAAACCGCATCGGAGGCATTACAGATGAACAACAATAAGAAAACTAAGAAAAAGCGTCACAACGGTGAGGGCAGTATCCGCCAGAAACCGAATGGGCGCTACGAAGTCCGTATCTCCGGCCGAGATATGGAAACCGGTAAATCGACTCGTATTTCCAAGTACGCCGATACACTTGATGAAGCTGTTGATATACAGCACGCTTTGAGTGTCGCTATGGTACAGACACCGCAGTATTTACAAAACAATACGACCGTAGGCGAATGGCTGGATAACTGGCTGACGACTTATATGCAGCACACGCTCAAGCAGTCCACCTATAAGAGCTATGAAACCTATGTCCGCAAGCATTTCAAACCGTCGCTCGGCACTATCAAGCTGAAAGAGCTGACCCCGCGTACGCTCCAGATATTCTACAACTACAAGCAGGAGCAGGAGAAATTATCTCCCAAAACCATTTCCAATCTGAATATGTGTTTACATAAGGCTCTTGCGCAGGCACAGTCCGAGGGACTGATTCTCTCCAATCCGTCTGGCAGTGTAAGCCTGCCGCCGCTCATCAAACCGCATATTGAGGTTTTGACCCGTGAACAGCAGGCCCGCTTGGTGCAGGCAAGCTATCAGTTCCGGTATGGCGTATTCGTGCGGATGACCTTGGTAACTGGCTTACGATTGGGTGAGGTCGTCGGCCTGCGCTGGTGTGATATTGATTTCTATACGAATATGCTTCATGTCAACCAGACACTCAATCGTTTACAGCGCTATGATGATGACGAGGCCGACAGCAAAACCGAGATCGTTACGCAGACACCGAAATCGCAGAACAGCATCCGCAGTATCCCCATGCTGCCCGAACTAGTGATGGACCTCCAGAACTGGCGAACCGTGCAAATGCAGGATGCCGCCGCGCTAGGCACTGCCTACTTCGACAGCGGTCTGATTGCTACGCAGGAGAACGGCCTCTATGTCGAGCCTCGCCTCATGCGCGAATATTATCAGAAGATGCTGGCTACGGCCAATTTGCCGAACTACAACTTTCATGCACTGCGGCATACCTTTGCGACCCGTGCAATGGAGCAGGGCATGGATGCGAAAACGCTTTCGATCCTGCTGGGACATTATTCTGTTGGATTTACGCTGGATACCTATGCTCATGTGCTGACTGACCAGAAATGGACTGCGATGCAAACGATGGCGAATATGTATAATATGGAGCCGCCGCTGCGTCAGCCGATCCAGTTCTTTTGAGAGAGAAATAAAGCTGCCCCGAGCGGGCAGCTTTATTTTTTTGCCTAAATCTTATAGTAATTTCTTCAGCAATCGATCCATCTTTTCATACTGTCCTGCAGAATCTATTCCTTCTATTAAGGGGAATATTTCTATAAATGGATAGATTTCAGTGCCTAATATTTGCTTATCATATGCTGTTTGCAGTCGTTCCTTAGACTTGCATTTACCATACATAATACAAAGACCGCATACTAATTCATTTTCCTCGATTGGACTAATTGAAAATAAATACTTAAACACCAAATCTTTTACATAATAGCGTCGTACACTACTATAATCACTAAATTTTGCATCTACGATCATATATTGGGAATCGCCATTTTCTTCAATTTTAATCAGAAAATCTGGCACATAGTAATGACCGCCTTGCCTACAGTCATCTTCATTACCCGCATACACAGATATAGAATTATTTCTATACAACCCGATACCATTTACAGAGCGCTGATCTGTATCAAAAATTACAGGCTGATAATATAAAGTAATCCTTTTCTGACCATTTTTTAATACAAATGTATTTCGTACAGAAGTATTTTTGTATTTCCATCGTTTTGATACCGGATATACGCAACGTCTAGAAGACTCCAATGAATACCCTCTATCTCTGAAATAGCAAAGGAATTTCGCCAAAAGATAACTTTCATACAAAGCTGAAATTTTAATAAAGGAGAGCATAAAATGTTCTTTAGAAAAATTATATATTCCAAAACTAAACCATTGATGAATTCTAACGAATATTCGATTATATTGTGGAACGGAGAGAAAAATTGCAGTCGGTCTAGGGGGTACTATATGTTGATCTAGGGGGATACGAAGAATATCACTATACATTCCCCATAAATATGTAAATTTTTCAGACAATTTCTCCAACTGAGTCTTTCCATCCTCTATCATTTTTCTTGTTTCAGAAAACATAAAAAATGATGAATAAATGTACTCTGAGCTATAATCTTCATCATTGGGGATTTTACTTAATAGATTACAGCAATATCCTTGCAAAGATTGTACCGAATCAATCATATTCCTTAGAAATGCTAAAATCACTCTATTCTCATATATATCATATGAGCGTGTATTTTGAACAGTTTCTGTTTTCTGTGGTTGATACACACGATTTCCAATAAATATACCTTGCGTACTATTTACTTGCCGCAAGTACTCTGGATGCGTTGCTGTATATGACAGCGTTCCCTGCGTCACATATTGTATTCGCTCTAGTCTCTCAATTACAGACATCTTTTCCAACTTGAATCTGCTATTAGCTTTGAAATATCCATAACTACTCTCATATATAGCTGCAATCTCTTCTGCTAACAAAATCTGTGTCGCAAGACTACGGTACCCATTCTCTTTAAGCCCAGATGGTTTTTTCGGTTTGAGTTCTCCATTTAACAAAAGCCATTCTTGATTATTATAAACAAATCTAGCCATTGCTTCTACCGAATTATTAAGTTCCTCTCGTCGCACCAAAATCGGTAAATACTCTGAATTCAGCGTACATTCTTGTCCATCTACTAATATAAGCGTAATAGACAACTCCGCAAACCCATAACAATCTAGAAAAATTCGTCTATTGCTTATCCCTCGACTAGGAAAATAAATTCGTCCATTATTGTAAACAGAGGACTCAAGCACATCATTGACATATACACGAACATCAGCAATTCGGTTCAAATCTTCACAATTCAATCGCATTTCATAACTTAAATCAGCGAAAATTTTATTGTTATTGCCCGTAGAATTCTCTATAATATGCTCTAGTCCAGCTTGGCGATTATCTATCCACCTACAAACTTACCCCCAGAGAACTTGCAATGAAAATTATCCTGGATGTGATCGAGAATACCGGAATTACAGCCACCGCAGGTATTGGTACGAATCTTTATTTATGTAAAGTCGCAATGGATATCTTGGCAAAACATATCCCTGCGGATGAGAACGGCGTGCGCATCGCAGAGCTGGATGAGATGACCTACCGTCAAACCATGTGGTCGCACCAGCCACTCACCGATTTCTGGCGGGTTGGACGTGGATACGCCAAGAAGTTAGAGGCACACGGAATGTTTACCATGGGCGATGTTGCGCGAATGTCGGTATGCAATGAGGATCTTCTTTACCAGCTCTTTGGGAAAAACGCTGAGTTGTTGATTGACCATTCGTGGGGCTGGGAACCCTGTACCATCCAAGCGGTTAAGGCATATCATCCAGTGAAAACAGCCTTGGTTCCGGTCAGGTTCTGCATTGCCCGTATTCCGCAGAAAGGGCTCGGTTGGTGCTGAGAGAAATGGCAGAGCAACTGGCACTGGATTTGGTGAGTAAGAAGCTGATGACCGACCAGATTGTTCTGACGGTCGGCTATGACATTGAGAACCTAACTGATCCGGCACGGCGAAATCGTTATCATGGCCCAATAGTCAAGGATCACTATGGCCGCGAGGTTCCAAAGCACGCCCATGGAACCGAGCGCCTGAACGATTATACCTCTTCTACAAAGAAAATCATGGGGGCAGCTACAGCGCTCTTTGATCGTATTGTGAATACCGACCTCATGGTGCGGCGACTTAACATCGTTGCGGGTCGGGTGATTTCAGAGAGTGAGGCGATGGCCAGAGAGGGCAAATTTGAGCAGATGGATCTGTTCACCGATTATGCTGCCGTTGAGGCTCGTCGAAAACAAGAGCAAGCAGAACTGGATCGGGAGCGAAAAATGCAGGAGGTTATGCTCACTATTAAGAAGATGGTGCCCATACGAACTATGAATTATCGGCGCATAGACCGCACGGTTGCAGGACATATTCGACCCATCCGTTACAGCTGTACCCTCAGTCTGTGAGGGGGAACATCGTATAGGAGAAGGCGGCAGCGGGATGAATCTGCTGTGGCTGCAGATAAACTTTGCGCGCTTCCAAGCTGAGGAGTTTACACTGAATTTGGGATGGCCGCTATGCCCGTGTCAGCCTGCCCAGTGGAAACTTCAGCAGCACACACGCTTCTGTAACGGCTGTGTCGGCTGACAGAAGCGTGGAATGGGCTGGAACTTTAATCAGTTTTTGTGGATACAGTGGTCAAAACATCCATAGACTCCCTTGAGCCGCTGGCGGCTCAAGGGAGTTTTTTACGATAAATTCAGATTCCTCGATAAATCTCGATTTGCCCTTGCATAAAGAAAAAAATAAATGTATAATTATTAGACACTTGATTGTGAGGAGTGCAGAGAAGAATGTCCATTGAAACGTCGAAAAAGAAAAAAGGCATCCAGATGCCCCACACGTACATTATTCTGTTTCTGATCGTGTTGGTTGTCTGCCTGCTGACCTACGTGATTCCTGCCGGCCAGTTTGAGCGCCAGGAGGATGCCAGCGGCCGTATGCTGATTGTACCGGGTACATACACTCAGGTGGAATCGTCACCGGTTTCACCGCTGGAAATCCCCATGGCTTTTGTGAGAACTCTGGGCAGCTCCAGCGTAAACGAGATCATCTTCTTTATTTTCATCATCGGCGGCGCCTTTGAGCTGATTATGCAGACAGGATGATCACCGCCTTTTGTGCCAAGCTGGGCAAGATGTTTGCGGGAAAAGAAAAGCTGCTCATCCCCATCTTCATTACGGTCTTTGCCGTAGGCGGCTTCACCATGGGAATGTCTGTGGAGGTTCTGGTGTTTGTGCCTATTGGGATTGCAGTGGCCAAGGCAGTGGGCTATGATACCATCACAGGTACAGCCATGATCGCCATGGGCTCCATCGTGGGCTTTACGGCGGGCATCTATAATCCCTTTAATGTGGGTGTGGCTCAGTCCATCGCGGGTGTGACTCCCATGTTCTCCGGAGCCTGGTATCGCTGGATTATCCTGGTGGCGTTTATTGTTGTGACCAGCCTGTATATTATTCATTACGCGGAGAAGGTAAAGAAGAATCCCTCCAAGAACCTGATGGGGAACGAGGATTCCAACCTGGAGGATGTGGATGTATCTGCGATTGAAGTGACCGGACGGCACAAGCTGATCCTTCTGGCCGTTGTCATCGCGCTTGCCGTTTTGATTTACGGCGTGGCCTACTTGGGATGGTTTATCACCGAAATGGCTACTTTGTTTTTGGCGCTGGGTGTGGTATGCGGTATTCTGGCCGGGTTCAGCGGCAACAAGATCTGCGATCTGTATGTGCAGGGCATGGCCAATATCACCTTCGGTGCGATGATTGTGGGAGTGGCCGGTACGATCAATACCGTTATGGTGGACGGCATGATCATTGATACCATTATCAATGCCTTGGCCAATGCGATTGTGGCACTGCCCAGCTCGGTAAAGATCATCGGTATGTTCCTGGTGCAGAACATCATCAACCTGCCCATCAACTCTGGTACGGGCCAGGCGGCAGCCACCATGCCGATCATGCGCCTGTGGGCGATCTGGTGGGCCTGACCCGCCAGAGCACTGTGCTGGCCTTCCAGCTGGGTGACGGCCTGACCAATGCCATCTACCCCACTTCGTCCACCATGCTGGGATTTTTGGCTGCGTCCAAGATTCCCTATTCCGTGTGGCTGAAGTACGTCATTAAGCTGGTGATTTTGCTCAGCCTGGTTTCTATGGCCTTCCTGGCTTTGGCTGTGGTGATCGGTTACTGATCCGTTTAGAGCTGGCCGCCGCAACTGCATGGCGCGACGGCAGGATATTATAAATTTCAAAGATATAGGATGGGACATGCCATGGAAGAAATTCAGAAGCAAATTGCGAATATCGTTTCAGAGCTGATGCCGCAGCTGTGCGCGCTGAGCGACGAAATTTTTGATTACGCCGAGCCGGGCTATGAGGAGTACCGCTCCTCAGCTGCGCTGACAAAGTGGCTGCGAGCCCACGATTTTGAAGTAACCATTCCCTACGCCGGGCTGGATACGGCTTTTTGTGCCGTGTACCGCCACAAGGGAGGGCGGGCTGCCGGAGGGCGCGCAGTAGGATTTTTAGGGGAATATGATGCGCTGCGGGGCCAGGGACATGGCTGCGCCCACCATATGCAGACCCCTGCCATGATCGGCGCGGCAATGGCCCTGCGGGGAGTGCTGGAGTCTTCGGACCAGCCCTTTGAGATCCATGTGATCGGGACGCCCAGCGAGGAGTCGCTGGACGGAGGCAAAAACGAGATGGCCGCCCACGGCGGGTTTGACCATATTGATGTGGCCTTCATGGTGCACGGCAGCACATTGACCCAGCTGGAGACGCCCTCTCTGGCTCTGATCGAGATGGATGTGGAATTTCACGGCAAAACCGCCCACGCGGGTATTGCGCCTTATGCTGGGCGCAGCGCAGTGGATGCGGTGACCATGCTGCAGACAGGGCTTGGGCTCATGCGCAATCACCTCAAGGATTCCAGCCGGGTGAGCAATATTGTGCTGGCTGGGGGGACGGCAGTCAACTCCGTGCCCGATTTTGCCAAGGTTAAGGTAGAGATCCGCCACTCCTCCATGGCGTATCTGGAGAGCGTGGAGCAGTGGACCCGGGAGATTGCCCAGGCTGCTGCCATGGCTACCCAGACACAGGTACAAATTACCCCTGTGGCGCATATTTACAACACCACCATCAATGATGCCATGGGTGCGCTGCTGATGGAGTGTGCAGAAAAATTTGCGTGTGACGGAATTGCTCCGCCCCGGAAGGACTGCGGTTCTACCGATTTCGGCGCGGTGACCCACCGGCTGCCCAGCTGCTGCCTGCGGGTAAAGACCATCGAGACAGATGATCCTCCTCACACGGACGCATGGGTAAAGACCGGGAAAGAGGCGCGGGCTCATCAGGGCATCTATGACGGTGCTGTGTGCTGTGCACTGGCTGCCTTCCGCCTTGTGACGGATGAGGCTGCCTGGCAGGATGTGTACCAGTGTTTCCTTGCGCACCAAAAGGAGAATTGAGGAATGGAAGAACTCTCACGGGAATGCCTGATGGAGACACTGGATGTGTTTTCCGGGCTGAAGCGCATCGGCGGTTCGGAAGATGAGCACCGTGCCTGCGGCTATCTGATCAAGAAGCTGCAGGAATGGGGCATTCCATGCCGCGTGTATGAGTGTGACGGATATGTCTCCACTCCTATAGAAGCGTCAGTTACTGTAGAGGGGATGGATCAGACCTTTGAAGCCCTTCCCCGTTCCTTCTCCGCCCATTGTCCGGACGGAGTGACCGCCCCCTTGTTTTATGATGTCCATGCCCACGACCAGCTGAAGCCCAGACAGGAGCAGGATTGGTACGCGGGGGCGCGGGGCTGCATCGTGATTGGGGACAATTTTTATGAGGACTATGTTCAAAAGCTGCGGGGATACGGTGTAAAGGGCCTGATCCATCTGTGGACCAGCGAGGAGCCTGTGCTTCACTACGAGACGGTCAGCCCTGTGTGGGGCACCGCGGAGCCTGAAAACGGAAAAACTATCCTGATTTTCCGGTGGTGGGCCTGAGAAGCTGTGACAGAGAATCCATACTGCCCTTGCTGACGCCTGGAGCCTGCAGCCGTACCGCGACGGTGCGCAGCGTACTGCAGTGTGGATGTGTGCGTCTTCAGATCCCTGTAGCCGAGCTGGCCGGTGAAACGCCGGAGTATGTGCTGGTGGGCAGCCACTATGACTCCTGGGATTATGGTGTGACGGATAATGCCACCGGGAATGCCGCTGTGTTGGAACTGGCACGGGTACTGTCCCAGAAGCAGCTGCGGCGGGGTGTCAAAATCGCGTGGTGGCCGGCCCACTCCAACGGACGGTATGCCGGGAGCACTTGGTACTGCGATGAGCAGTTTGAGGACCTGGATGCCCGTTGTGTGGCGCTGGTCAACATGGACTCTCCCGGCTGTATGGGAGCGCAGGAGATCGGGTTTTCCACGTCCGGTGTGGCAGGGGATACCCTTGGGGATATCCTGCGTCGGTGCACCGGGCAGGCTGAGGTGGTGATCCGCCCGCTGGGGCGGGGATCAGACCTGTCATTTTTCGGGCCGCGCATTCCCATCCAGGTGTCCTTTGACTTTTATCAGACGCCGCCCAACCGTGGCCGCTGGCACTGTGCAGGCAGCGGCGGAGGCTGGTGGTGGCATTCCGTGGAGGATACCATGGATAAGGTGGACCCCCAGCTTCTGATGAGGGATACACGGGTGCTGGTGGAGCTGGTAAAAGAGTTTGCTGATGAAGCGCATCTTCCCTTTGACGCGGCAGGGTGTCTGGCGCAAATGAGAGATACTGTGGCAGACATCCGGACCCATTGCGGCGATGACTTTGATTTCGCTCCTGTAGAACGGGCACTGGAGGAGCTGGACAAGGCCTGTGCCAGGCGTATCTGCTTTTCCAGTGACAGACAGGCGAAGGAGGCAGGAGGCCGGCTGACGAGACTGCTGTGCAGTGCCTGTGATGAATATCACTTTGACAACACATTTGCAGTGGGCCTGCTGCCCGGTCTGCAGCTGGTCAGGGGCAAGCACCGCAACGACCTGCCACCTCAGGAATTTTTGTATTGGCGGACAGCCTTCCGCCGGCAGGTGAACCGCTTTGTATCTGAGTGCACAAGCATTGTCCAAGCACTGAACAGCGACGCGGACAGTGTGGTATGATAGAGAAAGGGGATATGGATTATGCAGACCAATATCAAAGAGTATGACGAATCGTTTGATCTTACCCAGGCACTCCAAAAGAAGGGCACCAAGGAATATGGTTTTATTCATTTGGCCCAGCGGGCCAACGGTTCATGGGTGAATATTCCCATTATGCTGGCGGTGGGCGCCCAGGACGGTCCCACGTTGGTGGTGGATGCCTGCAACCACGGCGACGAGTATGAGGGTACTGAGGGAATTATCAAGACCTTTGAGGGGCTGGATGTATCCAAGATGAAGGGAAGCTTCATTGGAATCCCTGCCCTGAATGCAGAGGCCTTTGCCGAAATGAAGCGCTATAATACCCTGGACTTTGTGCCCCAGGATCTGAATCGCATCTATCCGGGCGGAACCGGCCCCATGACGGCTTATGTGTGCAGCTGGTACTGTGAGAACATCATCAAGAAGGCTGACGCGGTGATCTGCATCCACGGCGGCGGCAACAGCGAGTATCTGGAGCCTGTTGTGCTGTACTGCGGAGAGGAGTCTCCTGTGGCGTATAAATCCCGTGAAATGGCCCAGTGCTTTGGCTTTAAGGTCTTGTGGAAGAACACCCGCTACGCGGAGAACAGCGGAATTGAGGATGAGTATGCCTATCAGATGGGCATTCCCTGCATTACACCCGAGATCGGCGGACAGTGCACCCGCATGTATCAGCGGGATGAGCACAAGCAGATGTTGGAGACCGGAATTCGCAATGTGATGACCCTGCTGGGGATTCTGGAGGGCAGCGTGCCCGCCAATGAGGGCGTACACCACTATGACATTGATTATATCTATAACCGCAACGGCGGGATTCATGTGCCTGTGAAGAAGGCAATGGATTCTGTGCGTAAGGGCGACACGCTTTCCATCATTACGAACCTGTTCGGAGAGGAAGTGGATCGGGTCATTGCTCCCTTTGACGGTGTGGTCATCGGGTACTGGACATATTCTGTCTGTCCTCCTCATGGCTGGGTATACATGGTTGGCAAGCCTGTGGATGGGGAGTAAAGCGCCCAGATCCATGCATCCTGCAAATCGAAGTGCCAGTTGAGTATCCTAGATACGAACAGGGCAGAAGCAGAGTGGGCTGTACATGGCCTGCAGAAATGAAAAAGGGCACCCTTTTGGATGCCCCAGTCTGTCGAAAAAGTCCAGCGAAAGCTGGGCTTTTTCGTTTGTAAACGGGAAAAATGAGTGGTGAGGGATGCTGAAACGGGGAAAAATGGAGCACAATGACCGGGTGTCTGGACATGCTGACAGCCAGCTTAGCTGGTGGTTTTGACTTGAGCTTATGCAATCAACAGCTTCTTATTGTTGGATAGACAACTTGATTTTCTGATAGGTGTTCCAATCAATGAGGTTTTGTTTGCGAAGGACCTCATTGAAGTAATCAAACCAGATTCGTTTCGTCAAAGCCTCGCGGCTTGGTTTTCTCATACGCAGGCCCCCTTTGCTACAGTATGCCTGATCTTTTGGGCGGTCATACCTGGCATGATGATAAAAAATGAATCTGCTCATTTTCCAAGGAGCAGGGCCTGTGCGAGGGTAATTGGGCCCCTTTTGGTGATCGACTGCACTGAGATTGTTCCGTAGGGTAAGGTTGTATCTCATATACCGCTCTTGTTGCTTTGTGGATGGCGATGGAACATATATTCCAGATCTGGCTCTTTTGTGGACAGGATTCCCGCTTGTAATCTCTGGTTGCTTAACATATGCCAAAGCGACGAGCAAACGGGGAGGGAAATATCCGCAAACGAAAGGACGGACGCTGGGAGGGTCGGTACACAGTCGGTCACGATCCAGAAACAGGAAAGGCCATCATTAAAAACGTCCTTGGAAAGACGCAAGCGGAAGTCAAGGAAAAGCTGAAGAAAGCCATCGAGGAAAATGTGGGCATCGACTACGGACGGGCCAAGACCTACACCGTGGGTAACTGGTTAGAAGTGTGGTATGAGAACTATGCCAAAATCAAAATGCGCCCATCCACCTACCTGACCTATCATGGCTACATCGAAAACCACATCAAGCCGCAGCTCGGCAAGATCCCGTTGAATGATCTGACGACGCTGCATCTGCAACAGTTCTACAAGAAATTGTTGGCAGAAGGGCGGGTAGAGCGAATCGAAGCACAGAAGCAGCCCAAGGGACTGAGCGCCAAAACAGTGCGCAACATCCATCAAATCATTTCCTCTGCCCTGAAGCTGGCAGTCGAGCAGCGGCTGATCGCCCACAATCCGGCAGACGGCTGTGCACTGCCGAAGGCGGAGCGCAAATCAGATTTGATCTTATCATCAATTCCGTTGATAGAATCTATATTTGTAGCTTTAGAAATCCAGCCTTTTGATTTCAGATATTCATAGATTTTCTTTTTAGTGACTTTGCCTTTTTGCTTGGAAACAGGGTGTATGAACATATCTTTAATCAACTGCTTTTTATGCTCTGTAGAAAGCGGTTGACCATCAATTTTTAATGGATTTAATTCGTTGAGCAACATATACTCGCTATATAGTAAAGAATCCTTAGGCAGAACAGGGTCACCTGTGTAAGTACAGCGACCGATTAAATTGACGAGAAATGCTTCAGCTGAATGATCAAGATCAATCAGTTGATTAAAGTTCCAAGGATAAATTTTTTCTTTGCTACCAGTCTCAGAACGAACAGCCCAGTGATGTGCTGCTTTATCATTTAGTGGACCGACATAATACGGAACACGGAATTCAAATGTTTTTCTAATCTTTTCAGCGGGAGTGTAACCATCACTTTGCTGTTGCACCAGAAAAGGTAGATATGAAGAAGCATTTTTCAATATTGCATCTAATTCGCGCAGTTGAAGCTGATAGGGGATAACTCCATTTTCAGAGCTTCGCAAACGCGGCAGAAAAGAACCATCAACGATTTTTTGATATATAGTTGCAATGACAGGGGATTTGGATTCCGCCATTTCAGGCAAAGACTTTTTTAGGAATTTGCAAAAAGCCTCCTGTGAGCAAGTGTAATCGCCGCTTTTATGATGATATTGGCTATAGGCAGCATAATTATCAAGCTTGTCCTCTTTGTCACAAAAAATAGAGTTATATCGTTCAATGCAGTGCGCCTTAATATAATCTTTAAGTGCTCTTAAGTCAATGTTATTTTGCTTATATACAGCAATTTTGGCATCGCAAAGGTATCTGTGCGTACCGATAATTTCCGAAAAGCGTGCGGCATCGTATACATCTTTGGCAGCAGTAACTACGGATATATGATCATCTAATACCTCACAAAGTTCATTGTAATTTGCATCAAGATCATTTTGCAGCGTAATTTTCTTGGCATCTTTAAATCGGTCATCACCGAACAGATTGGAGAGTGCAACAGACCTTCCTGCCAGCAATTCAGAAATGTAAAAGGGAGAAATTCCGGCTTCATTTTTGCTGGGCTTCTTTAGACCTTCGGTAAGTAAAGCTGCCTTTTCCGTAACTCGCATATTAGGAGTTTTCAAAATGTTTAGATAATTATCCGTATTGTGCGGAACAAAATCCAATCCGTATGCATCTGATAAAAGAGTACAAAAATCATCGAACTTATCCCTTAAAGATGAGTCATTGTCCGATGTTTCCGATATTTCGTAGAGGAAATGTCCCCGTGATTTCATCAAATGATGTAGTGCAAGATAGACAAGACGGACATCATGCGAATCTGTGGAATGTGCTAATTCACTGCGAAGATGATATGTGGTTGGATACTGGGCGTGATAATCGCAGTCATTAAAATTGGAATCGGAGAATAGAGAATATTTAGAATTTATACTTTTATCTTCCTGCCATAAATCACTCTCATGCATACGGGCTAAAAATTGAGGATCCTTTTCATTTAATGCAGGAGCAAAGAGCATTTCTAAAATATCAAGACGTTGTTTTCTGCGCTGCAAGCGACGCCTTGCAGCACGATGAGTACGGCGCTCTGCAGCAGTTGATGCATCGGGGAACAGACGAACACCCCACATGGCTTTCCCTTTACATTTTAGAACATGATACATGGTATCTGTAACGGCCCAGCCGACAGAACTGCTGCCGGCATCTATTCCGAGATAATAAGGAATCTGTGTTTTTCTTTCATTTTCTTTATCTCCCTGATTGACAAATTGGTGGTTTTGGTGGATAATAACGATGTACCAATGATTTACTACCATTAGGTATTACACTACAAGTTCAAATAAGCTTTTAGCGCAAGCGCCGTGTATGCGGCTCCACAGTGTGTGGAACAAGAGATCTCTTAGGAGATCTCTTTGTATTTTGTCCAATTATTTTGCGACAATTTAACTTTTATTGGTTTAATATTACCACAATGGGCATCAAATAGCAATATTTTACAATGTGTATAAACTACAAAATATAAAAGACTGACTGATACCACATAAGTATATCAGTCAGTCTTTTTGTTTTCTTCATCAAAACGGCGGCGGAATATGCGAATGATGCGCAGTATATCCTTCTGCTCGTCCAAAGTCATGGAGGACAACTGTGCGTCGATTTTCCGTTTGATCTCATTGGTTTCCGGTTGTTTCTGTGGGACTTCCTCGGCAGGAACGATCAATTCATAAAACGATATATCCAATGCGGTGGCAATACGGTTCAGCGTTTCGATCGTCGGATTGCGCAGACCGCGTTCGATTTGTCCCAAGTGTGCAGCGTTCAGATCGGCTTTGAAAGATAATTCTTCCAAGCTGATGCCCTGTGCGTTGCGGAAAGTCCGGATTCGTTTGCCGATTGCAGCCGAAATATCAGTCATTGGCAACACCTCTCATACCATCATAGAGGTAGTTGTTCCAATCGGCAAATTGATATATACACTTGTAAATAGTGATTGTTATATCATTCACAAATGAGGCTGGAAATGATATACTGTGCATAAGAAAGCAAAGGGGAGGGGATCGCGTGAAGTGTCCAAAGTGCGGTTCGGAAAATACGCAGTATGTGGCTGTTCATCATTCTGGCAGCAGCGGATCGTTTACAGATGCCTGCTGCGGTATGATGATTTTCGGGCCGATCGGCATATTGTGCGGCCTGTGCGGAGCAAGTCCGGGATTTACCGATGATTACTGGGTGTGCCATTCCTGCGGTAAAAAGTTTCAAGCGGGGACTGCGAAAGCAGCGGAAAAGGCTCGGCAGGAGAAAATTCAACAAGAACTTAATGCAAAAGCCAGGCGAAAAGCATTGCTGTCGGCAGCGAATCCAGTAATACTCCAGAATATCGACAACGAAGTGATAGAAGCTGAAAACCGCTATAAGGCTTTGAAAGCTCGCCTGAAAGCGGATAAGCAGGCATTTTTGCAAGAGTACCCGGCGTGTAAGGTACAGAATACATTCCGGATGATTGGGAGAGGAATCATCATTGCATTGATGGGCTTTATAGCATTTCTGGCTATTGATATGGACGAACTGATTACGATAATTATCTGGTTTCTTGCTGCAATGGTGATTGGAGTAATGTGCATGATGCCGCCGTATTACATAAAGCTATCACCAG
Source organism: Butyricicoccus sp. OF10-2 (assembly GCF_003481925.1). Lineage (NCBI taxonomy): Bacteria > Bacillati > Bacillota > Clostridia > Eubacteriales > Butyricicoccaceae > Butyricicoccus > Butyricicoccus sp. OF10-2. The sequence goes on from NZ_QUMC01000025.1 coordinate 34,391, forward strand.
CCTTAACCGAGTTAAACGAAGCAGTCGAAAATGCAAAGAAATATAAAGAGTATTTAGATAGACTGAAAAAGGCTCGTGATGAAGAAAACGGTGTATGAATGGCTGATGGCAGTCGGCCATCGAGCAGGCTGTCATCAACGCGCAGATAGGAGCTTTTACTGGAAAGGCAGGAAGTTTCCGCTGTGTGCCCGCTGTACAGGTGTTCTGGTTGGATATATTCTCGCTGTGCCAGCGTATACGGTTTGTAGAAAGAACGTGAGCGTGTATGCCGTTTGCTGTATCCCACTGGTGATAGACGGTTTAACTCAGCTATGGGAGTGGCGGGTGTCTACCAATCGAAGAAGATTTGCAACAGGCGCTTTAGCGGGATATGGTATCTGCTCCATGGCGATAACGTTGCTGTTATTCGTAAAAAATTTAATGCTAAGGAGTTGGTAAAAGATGTTCTGTCCAAATTGCGGTACGGAAATTAAGGAGAAGAAAACATTTTGTCCGAAATGCGGCTCTCCGCTGGGCGTAGAGGCAGTTCAAGAGGACACAAAGACGGTGGAAGCTGCTGCAAGCACAGAAAACGTTCATGAGAATGTAATACCACCACAGGGAGCGCCAGTACCATCGAAAAAGGGCGGTAAAAAGAAGTTTATCATCGGCGGTATTGTGGCGGTTGTACTGATTTTGATTGCAGTGATGATTGGTACGTCTGGTGGTAATACAGGCTCGACCAGCACGGACACTTATATCGAAACCGTACAAAATGGCTATCTCGGCGAATTTACCGATATGACGGTGCAGAAATTGCTCAGCAGCTACTATGAAGATCTGCTGGGATGCACAGCCGAGTGGGACGGCGGAGAGAACGATGATGGTCAGCAGATTGTTGAAGTAAAATATACAGATGAAACTGTGGGCGACACAACGATTCAGTTCAAAATGCTGGACGAGCAGGTGTTCAAAATTTCTGCTTTTCATGATCCCAATACAGAGATTGAAAAGGCAAGCGACCTTGCGGCAGAGTTAAACAGTCTATACTTTATGGCTTACACCACAAAGCATGAAACAGAACTCGACAGCGCAGAGAAGATGAAAGTCTTTATTGATCAGCTGGATCAGATCTCTGGTTCTGCAGTGTTGTATGGTGCGGCAGCAAACTATACGGGTGATCGCGCACAGCTTTGTACACTGTTTGGTGAGGACGCATTGGAAACCTCGGTTCCGTGGGTACTGGATGCGTATGGCTATCTGGATATGAACGACTATGCACAGCAGGACACTGCTGATACGACAGCAGTAGAACCGGCATCGACTGCGGATGCTTCGTCGGCTGATTACATTTTTCCGAGTGATCGGCAGTACATCACCGAGGACAATATGGCAGGCTGGAATCAAAAGACGGCGCTGCTGGCCCGCAATGAGATTTATGCTCGACATGGTTATGTGTTCAAGACGCAGGAAATCCAGAATTACTTTGCGGCTAAATCGTGGTATACGCCAAATTCGTCCTATGATGGAAGCGATTTGAGTGATGTAGAAAAGGCGAATGTCGATACTATTTCTGCATATGAGCAGAAGATGGGCTGGACCGAGCAGGATGTTTCGCCGACAAAGTTGGCGCAGGGTGCGGTCAGCAGCTATGTGGAGAGCCAAGGCGATTACTGTACCGGTTTCGACTATGTTAGACCATATGCAGAGAACGAATATTTGGTCTGTGCAAAGATTGGTGAGTATGAATGGGAGGCCGAATATATTGTAGAGGTCAACGGCTCTGACGCATGGGTAATCGGCCGTCTGGACGGCGGTGTGTTTAGACCGGTATAAAAGCCAAAAGCCCGAGCGGGAAACCGCTCGGGCTGACAGCAACGTGACAGCAATCACGATAAAAACAACCGAAACTGTATGTGCTATATGTACTCAAAAAACGGGATGATGAACTGAATAAGACGGAATAACACAGAAAAAGATGCAAAAAATCAAAACTTTGCTTTTCAAATCTCTCTGTCTCCGCCATGAAAGCTGCACTTTTTGTTATGAGAAGTGCAGCTTTTCTGCATTTATAAATGGAAAACGATAACTTTTAGAACGACTTAACTTTCCTTGACAGCAATCGTGACAGAATTTGTTGTAAAACACCAAAAACATAGCATGGCTTTTATGAAAAAGATGAAACTTCAAAAACTTCGTAAAAAACAGTTGACAGCTGCGTGTTTATCGCGCTACAATAACATCGTAAGATAACGAGGACGTACTCGTAAAATAACGAGGACGTACACGTTAACCAATAAAGCACTGTTATGCCGATGAAAGTGAGGTGTCGTTCGGCATGGGAGTTACCATGAAGGAAATCGCCGAGCGTGCCGGCGTTCATCCGTCAACGGTCGATAAGGTCGTACATCACCGTGTAGGTGTCAGCGATGAGGTCCGCGCAAGAGTGCAGGCCATTATTAACGAGTTGGGCTATACGCCCAATCCGAGCGGCCGTGTGCTGCAGCGTCAAGGCAAAGTGTACCGCATTTCTGCCATTCTGGTGCAGGTGGATGCACTGCCGTACCTGAAAAAAGGTATCGAACGCGGTGTAAAAGAGCAGACTGGTTTCGATATTGAAGTCAGCTATGCAGTTACCGGGTTCCAGGAAGCCAAGAGGCAGAGCGAGTATATCGACAAGGCCATCAACGAGCAGTCCGACGGCATCATCCTCAGTCCGATCAACGCAGATTGTGTGCGTCGAGCGATTAACCGGGCGGCTGATGCAGGTATTCCTGTTATCACCACCGATTCGGATATCGCCGGTTCGCGCCGTACCTGCTGTGTCAGCATTGACAGCGCAAGAGCCAGCCGCATTGCCGGTCGGCTGATGGGGCAGTTTCTGAACGGAAACGGCAAGATTGCCATCATTTCGAGTGCGATTGAGACAGAAAACAACAACTACTATGTGCAGATGCGTGAACAGGGATTTGCGGATTTTCTGAAAGTGGAGTATCCGCAGATTGAGATCGTATCGCGCGTGGAGAGCTTCGAAAATCCGCAGATCACCTATGAAAAAACGGTGCAGCTGTTAGCAGAACAGCCGAATCTGCGCGGAATTTACATTACCTGCGGCGGCGTAGCACAGGTCGGCAGGGCGCTGATCGAAACCGGTCGTGCGAACGATGTTCGTGTGCTTTGCTACGAGGATTATCCCGAAATCGTAGAGCTGATGCGACAGGGCGTTGTAGATTGGACACTCGGCGGTGAAAAAGACGAGCAGGGCGCGCTTCCGGTCAAGCTGATCATGGATCAGCTCGTATTCGGTAGAAAACCCGTGATCCACCGTATTTTTACCGACATCCGTATTCTGGTTAAGGAATGTTTTTCATAAAAATATTTGCGAATCCCGCAGATATTTTTTTGTAGAGATTTACGAGTACGTACTCGTAAATCGAAAAATCGGCTGATACAGCGATAAAAACATAAAATCCCGTCAAAAGATATTTGCTAAATAACAGCAGATATTTTTTATAGAGAATTACGAGTACGTCCTCGTAAAGAAAAAATTGCATAAATGAGAAGAAATTACATACTTGAGGAGGAAATATCATGGAAGAACTGAAAATCGGTCTGGTAGGCACGGGCGCAATCGGCCGCACGCACATTGAGCGTATCAACAACACCCTGCAGGGTGCAAAGGTAGTCGGCTGCGCGGACGCAAATGTTGATTTCTGCAAGTCGGTTGCCGAGAAGTACGCCATCAAGGCTTGGGAGAGCGGCGAGGAGATGATCGCTTCGGACGAAATCGACGCCGTTGTTGTTACCACGCTCGATCCGTTTCACGAGCAGTACGTCATGGCGGCAATCAAGGCCGGCAAGTATGTATTCTGCGAAAAGCCGCTGGCACCCGAGGCGGATGCCTGCAAGCGCATCGTAGAGGCTGAGATGGCCGCCGGCAAGCAGCTGGTTCAGGTCGGCTTCATGCGCCGCTATGACCCGGGCTACAATCAGCTCAAGAAAGCTATCGATTCCGGCAAGTACGGCCTGCCGCTCATGCTGCACTGCGTACACCGCAACTATGACGCACCGGGTTTTACCACTTCTATGCCGGTTGAGAACTCCATGATCCACGAAATCGACGTTCTGCGCTGGCTGCTCGGTGAAAACTACAAGACTGCCGAGGTCGTATTCCCCAAGACCACCCGCAACGCGGAAGGCGAGCTGCGCGACCCGCAGATCATGTATCTGACCACCGAATCCGGCGTGCGCATTGATGTAGAATCCTTCGTAAATTGCCGCTACGGCTATGACGTCCGCTGCGAGGTCGTCTGCGAGGAGGGCTGCATCAACCTGCCCGAGCCGGCAAACGCCATGATCCGTACCAACGATTCCCGCGTAACGCCCATCTGCCACGACTGGTCCGAGCGCTTCCCGGAAGCGTACAATATCGAATTCCAGTCCTGGATCAACGCCTGCAAGGAAGGCCGCGTAGACGGTCCGTCCGCGTGGGACGGCTATACCGCACAGGTAACTGCAAAGGCCGCTTCCGAGGCGCGTGACACCCAGTCTGTTGTTGAAATCAAGTATGACGCAATGCCGGACTTCTATAAGAAATAACTTATCTTCTCTTTTTATTTTCTACTTCTCTTTCGCGTGCCGCGGTGCATCGGACGCCGCGGCACGAGCGAAGAACACTCTGAAAGGATATGCAAAATGAGATTCTGCTTAAATACCGACTGTCTCGGCTACATGCCGTTTGAAGAAATGCTTGATACCGTTGCGGAACTCGGCTACGAGTCCATCGAAATCGCCTGCGGCAACTGGTCCAAAGCGCCGCATATTGACCTCGATGCCATGCTGGCAAGCGAGGAGACCCGCAAGAACTACATGGATGCGATTACAAAGCGCGGACTGGTGCTTGAGGTGCTCAACTGCTCGGGCAACCAGCTTGCACCGAACGAGGAGGGCAAGCTGCATCAGGAGGTAGTCGAAAAGACCTTTAAGCTGGCAGGTCTACTCGGCGTCAAGAAAATCGTTATGATGAGCGGCTGCCCGGGCGGTTCGGCGGAGGATCACACCCCGAACTGGATCGTAACGAGCTGGCCGCCGATCACCACCAAGATTCTCAACTGGCAGTGGGATGAGGTGCTCATTCCGTACTGGAAGAAAACCGTCGAGTTGGCAAAGGCCAACGGCATTGAGAAGATCGCACTCGAGAACCACGGCTGCCAGATGGTCTACAATCCGGAAACGCTCATTCGTCTGCGTGACGCAGTCGGCCCGATGGTCGGCATGAACCTCGATCCGAGCCATCTGATGTGGATGGGCGGCGATCCGGTCGCCGCAGTACACAAGCTGGGCGCGGACCGCATTTACCATGTACACGCCAAGGACGTCCGCATCGAACGCAACTATATCGGTCCGGACGGCGTACTCGACACCAAGACCATCGACCAGTTTGCAAAGCGCACATGGAACTATGTTGCACTCGGTCACGGCCATGATGTCAGCTGGTGGAAGGAATTCCTGTCCTGCCTGAGCATGGAGGGCTATGACGGCCCGATCAGCCAAGAGATGGAGGATCTGACTATGCCGGCACTGACCGGACTGAAAAAGTCCACCACCGTACTCAAGGAAGCAATGCCCTGCGATCTGTAAAAAGTAACGCTTCGGCGCTATTGAATAAAAAAGAGAGACCCCTGAAGAGAAAAACGAGAGGAAAGAAAGGACAATTATCATGAAAAAGAGACTGTTAGCGATGACTCTGGCAAGCGCACTGTGTGCAGGTATGCTGGCGGGCTGCGGCGGCTCCCCTGCGAGCGACAACGGCGGCTCCTCCGCAGACAGCGGCAGCAGCGGTAACGCTTACAACATCTCGGTTATCGTAAAGCTGACCGACGGCCACTTCAACAAGGTTATGGCAGGTGCAAAAGCATACGCCGATGAGCACGACAACGTAAACGTAGATATCCAGTCTCCGACGTCGGCAACGTCCTACGATGAGCAGGTCAACATGATCGAGACCTCGCTCGGCAACCCGAGCATTGACGCGCTGGTACTGGCTCCGCTGCAGTCGAATTCTGCTTCCACGCTGGTTGCGAACACCGATAAGGTTGTAATCGCACTCGATACCGACTTTACCTCGGACAAGAAGCTCGCGTTTGTCGGCACCGGCAACAAGGACGCTGCCAAGAGCGGCGGCACGGCAGCCGTAGAAGCCGCCAAGGCGAACGGTGTTGACAAGCCGACTGTCCTTATCGTTACCGGCGTACAGGGCGACGAGACGCACGAAGCACGTCTGGCCGGCTACAAGGAAGGCGTTGAGGAAGCCGGCGGCGAGGTCATTGAGGTGCAGTACTGCGACGGTCTGGCTGAGAAGGCTGCAACCGCAATGGAATCCGTTATGCAGATGTATCCGGACGGCATTGATGTTGTTCTTTCCTCCAACGATGACATGGCAATGAGCGTTGTTAAGATCATCAAGGACTCCGGCAACGCCAAGTATGCCGACACCATCGTGTGCGGCTTTGACGGCAATACCTCCGCTATCTCCGCCATCAAGGACGGTACGCTCGGCATGGATATCGCCCAGCTCGGCTACGACATGGGCTATAAGGCAGTGGAAGCTGCGGTAAAGGCGCTGGAAGGCGAACAGGTTGATTCCTTCATCGACTCCGGTTCCAAGGTCGTTGACTCCACCAACTGCGATGAGTACATCGACGACATGAAGGCTAAGGGTCTGTGGGAGTAATTCGCAGACCGGCTGCACGCTGTTAAATCTCTTTTTCCTTTGGAAAAACGGTCGGGTCTGACGCTCCAACGTTCCCAATCGTACCGCCTCGGGACGGCGGTATTTGCCCAAGGGTGATAATGCTGAAACACACAGCGCACAGGACGAAGGTCCTGTGCGCTGTTTCGGTTCTTTGCTTGCAAAGCGGACATAAACAAAAAGTATCCACAGCCTGTGGATACTTTTGCGGCTGCACATCATATTATAAAAAGGAATCAGCCGGTCGGCTGATTCCTTTTTGCTCAATATCCCGTTTTAAGCAGTTTTCGTGCAGCCGCAAACGCCCTTTCCTCGCCCTCGTCGCGCAGAATACGCAGCAGGGATTCCAGCGCGGCGGCGGTATCCGGATGGATGATATAGTGATCGACCGAGTGTGCATAGTAATCATACGGATCGCTGTCGCGGTAGGCAGCACCGCGATAGGTCTTGCTGGCGGCTACGCGGTCGCAGAACATCTCTATTACATATTGAATGGGCATTTTCATGCCGCACATACCGGAGCCGTCGGCGGCGTAGTCGATCCAGTACTCCAGATGATGCTTATTCCGGCCCTTATGATGCAGCCATGCTGCGCTGTAGCCCTTTTCGCGGCGTTCGATTTCGTTCGGGCTGCGGTTGCCTGATAATATTTTGCACCGGCGGAAAACTCCACCGGACTGAACTTGCTCAAATCGTGCGTCAGTCCCTGCCAGTATAATCCAACGCGCCAGCAGTGCCGGAGAACCAGAAAACGATGGTGCTGCACCGTGCGCAGATGTGAAAGCCATTTCATGGCATGCGCCCTCCTTTTTTCGGACTGATAGTATTCTACCATGCTGTGCGGAAAAAGAAAAGCAAAAAACAATGTGCAATGTGTGTCACAGGGAACTCGCGCTTTACGTTTTTTGCGCATTGTGATAAACTATAGCAGTTCAGACAGATACTGCATCGGGTGCATGCATACAGCACACAAATACCATTATCAATTTCATTTGCCATGCGGCAGTATGCCCGCGTAAAATTTCCGCGCTCTTTACGCGCGGTGCACGCTGCTTTAATTGTGCGGTGTTGCCTTATAGGAATGGAAAAAGAAAAATTCCGTGCATATGGGAAAATACATAGAATCGGATGAATTTGTTTACATACTATCATGAGGAAAAGAGGAAACTATGAAGGCATACAAGCGGTTGATCGCCGGAACGGCGGCTGCGGTCATGCTGGCGCTGACATGTGGCGGCTGCGGTGCGGAAAAGAAGCCGGTGACGATCACAATCTGGAACTACTATAACGGTGAGCAGCTCGAAGCATTCAACCGGATGGTGCAGAAGTTCAACGATACGGTCGGCAAAGAGCAGGGGATCACGGTGGAAAGCGCCAGTCAGGGCAGTGTAAATGATCTGGAGACTAACGTGCTGAACGCTGCGGAAGGCAAGGTCGGTGCGGAAGAGCTGCCGAATATCTTCTCCGGCTATGCGGATACCGCCTATGCGCTCGATCAGCAGGGCATGGTCGTGGACCTGAATGACTACCTGACCGAAAGCGAAAAAAGCGAGTACATCGAAGGCTATCTCACCGAGGGCGACTTTGACGGTGATGGCAGCATCAAGATTTTCCCGACCGCAAAGGCCACCGAGGTGCTCTATCTGAACGATACCGACTGGCAGGCGTTTTCGCAGGCGACCGGCACGACCTATGACGATCTTGCGACGGTTGAGGGATTGACCGCAGCAGCCGAGAAATACTATAACTGGACGGACGCGCAGACCGAAGCGCCGGATGACGGCCGTGCTCTGTTTGGCAGAGATGCGATGGCAAACTATCTGCTCATCGGTGCAAAGGAGCTTGGCTGCACGATTTTTGACGTGCAGAACGGCAAAATGACGCTTGATTTTGATAAAAATGTTATCCGTAAGCTGTGGGACAACTACTATGTGCCGTTTATCAAGGGCTATTTTGAGGCAAACGGCCATTTCCGCAGCGATGACATCAAAACCGGTACGATCCTGTCCTATGTCGGCTCCAGCTCGAGCGCGACCTTCTTTCCGGACAGCGTAATGACCAGTGATGACGACAGCCATTCGATCGAGCTGAAAGTGCTGCCGAATCCGCATTTTGCGGGTTGTGAACCGGTTTCGGTGCAGCAGGGTGCGGGCATGGTTGTCACCAAGGGCGATGAGGCGGAGATCAAGGCGAGCGTAATCTTCCTCAAGTATTTCACTGCACCGGAGAACAACATTCAGTTCTCGATCAGCTCGGGTTATCTGCCGGTCACCCGGGAAGCGAATAAAGAAGAAATGCTGGCTGACAGCGAGGTTGCTATGACACCCGAGGTCAAGTCCGTTCTGCAGATGGCGGTCAAGACGGTAAACGAGAATAAGCTGTACACCACCCGTGCCTTCGAGGGCAGCAAGAACGCGCGCAAGGTGCTGGAATACGCGATGAGTGATCTTGCTGTGGCAGACCGCGACACGGTGGAGCAGCGCATTGCAGCCGGGCAGAGCGCGGAGCAGGCCGAGGCGGAATTTCTGACAGATGCATATTTGACAGCTGGTATCGGGATACGCTGGCGCAGCTTCAGGCACACGAAGGATAAGAGAAACAGCTCGAGAGATCAGGTTTGAACAGGCGGTGCGGTATGAAGGCTCGCAGTAAGCCAACAGAAAAACGGGAAAGATCGGTCTTTTCCACTATATTTATATCGGTACTGGTCATTCTGGCGGTCGAGGTCACACTGCTGATCGGCTCCATCGCGGTAAGCCGCGTGCCGCAGCAGCTGGACCGGAATGCGGAGGATATTTTAGCCAAACAGGTTGAGAACCGCAGCAGATATCTGGAGGATTTTCTCGTGCAGGCGCAGAATCTCGGCGATATGCCGAATCGGATCAACGAGAAGACCGAAGCGCTGCTGACCTCCGGTCAAATCTCAAAGGATACGCTGGGACAGAGCAGCGCTTCGAGCGAGCCGCTGCTTGAAGCGATTGCGGATGATTTGGTGACGCAGCTGCGCAGCTCGTCGGTGACGGGCGTATTCGTGGTGCTCAATACATGCGATCTGGATGCCCGCAAGACCAATGGGCGTCTGCCGGGCATTTATCTGCGCGATCTGGACCCGAATGCGGCGGCTTCCGAGCGCAACGAGGATCTGATGCTGTCGTTTGCACCGGCAGGAATCGTGAAGTCCATGCGTATTACGACGGACTCCTGCTGGCAGCCCGCGCTGGACTATGAAGAGCTTGATGATTTTGTGTATCAGCCGTTCATGACCGCCTATCAGGACGGCGGCAAGCTGCTGATGGCGCAGTACGGCCGCTGGACGACCTCGCCGTATGTTCTGCCGGGAGACAAGCGGGAAGCAATCGCATACGCGCAGCCGCTCATCCTGCCGGACGGCACGGTGTACGGCGTTGTCGGCGTGGAGCTGCTGTGCAGCTATCTGGAGGAGCAGCTGCCGCTGACCGAGCTGCAGAATGACGGCACCGGCGCATACCTGCTCGCCGTAATGACTGATGAAAAGCCGGTCGGCAGCATTCCGCTGCAGCCGGTGACGTTTTCTACGCAGGATCGTTCGCTGAAAAGCGCGCAGAGCATTGTCATGCAGGACAGCAGTGCTGCCGGCACCATTGTCGTCAATAAGACAAAATACTTCGCCTGTGCGGAACCGCTGACGCTGTACGACCGCAACGCACCATTTTCGAATGAGCACTGGCTGCTGCTCGGCATTGTGCCCAACAGCACGCTGTATAAAATATCCAACGATATGCAGAGTCTGCTGCTGGTGGCAGTCGTGCTGACGCTGGGTGTTGGTCTGGTATGCAGCTATCTGGTCAGCCGCGGACTGGCGCATCCGATCCGGCAGCTGTCCGACGAGGTAGCCGCTATACAGGATAAGAGAACGGAAATCCCAAAGCTCTCGCGCACCGGCATCCGCGAGATAGACGGCTTTTCCACCGCAATCACCCAGCTCAGTCAGGATATTCTGGATACCTCCACGAAATTCCTGCGTATTATGGACATGGCAAGTATTGAACTCGGCGGCTATGAAATCCGTGAGGACAGCGATAAAGTATTCGTGACCGACAACTTTTTCTCCATGCTCGGCATGCAGGACGCCAACCCGAATGATGTGACGCGGGAGCGGTTTGAGATGCTGATGGAGGAGCTGGTGCTGCAGAAGGAGAGCTTCAGTCTGCAGGATGGCGGCTGTGTGTTCACCATTCCGCAAAAGGACGGCAGTGAGCGGTTTGTCATGCTGCGCATCACCGGCGAGGACGAGGTGCAGGTCGGTCTGGTCGAGGATGTGACTGCAGCGACACTTGAGCGCCGCCGCATCGAGCATGAGCGCGATTACGATGTGCTGACCGGTCTGTACAACCGCCGTGCCTTTGATGCACGGGCGAAAAAATTGTTCCGTATGCCGGAAAAGCTGGGGCATGCTGCAATGCTGATGATGGATATGGATAACCTCAAGCAGATCAACGACACGTTCGGCCATGACTGGGGCGACCGATATATCAATCTGGCGGGTCAGTGCTTTGCACAGACGCTGCCCCAGAATACCATTTGCGCCCGTATGTCGGGAGATGAATTCATTGTGCTGTTCTATGATTACGATGAACGAGACGAAATCCGTCAGGTGCTGAACAGGCTTTCCGAAGCAATAAAGGAGCGCACGGCGCTTCTGCCGAACGGCGACACCATGCGCATCAGCATTTCCGGCGGTATCGCGTGGTATCCGGAGAACGGCAGGGATTTGGCTACGCTCAAAAAGTATGCGGATTTTGCCATGTATCAGGTGAAGCATGAGTCCAAGGGCGAAATGGGTGAATTTGATATCGGTGCCTATAATCAGGAGGTCTACGCAGCACAGCTGCGCAGGGAATTCCTGCAGATGCTGCGTGAGAGCAGTGCAGACTACCATTTTCAGCCGATTTTCTCAGCGCATACCGGCAGGGTAGAGGCGTATGAGGCGCTGCTGCGTGTGAAAATGCCGCTTCTGAGTTCGCCGCTGACCGTGATGAAGCTGGCGCGCGAGATGGACAAGCTGTACGAGGTTGAGCGGCTGACCGCCTTCAAGGCGGCATCCACGTTTGTGATGATGCAGAACAGGGGGCGACTGCATAGTAACACCAAGCTGTTTCTCAACTCGATTGCCAACAGCAGTCTGACGGATGAGGATGTTGCGGAATTCAAGGCGCAGTTTGCCGAGCTGCTGAATAATCTGGTTATCGAGATCACCGAGGAAGAGGAGATCGACCGCGAGGCGCTGGAGCGCAAGCGCAGGGCACTGGGCGATCAGGGCGCGTTCGCGCTGGATGACTGGGGCAGCGGTTGCAGCAACAGCAACAGTCTGCTCGAGCTGTCGCCGGACTATATCAAGGTGGATATCACCATCATCTGCGATATCGACACCGATGCGGATAAGCAACAGCTGGTCAAGGATATTGTGGAATACGCACACGGACGCGGCATGAAGATCGTTGCCGAGGGCATCGAAACCGAAGCCGAGCTGCGCAAGGTTATTGAGTTGGGCGTTGATCTGCTGCAGGGATATTTTCTGGCGAAGCCGGCGGCGTCTCCGAGTGAGATTGCGCCGCAGGCGCTGAGCGTGATTCGGTGGATGAATCGGTGAGCGGGTCGCTTGCAAAGCGGGAGAAGCTGCAGTTTCCATCCGCAATTCCCGATGATGCAACCGGCACGAAAAAAACTTTACAATATGAAAAGTTTCCTCTTGACAAAAGAGCCGATATAAGATAGAATAAACACGTTCGATGTAAAGGCAAAACACTTTACACTTCGGAGGGAGGATCACCATGAAGGCAACACCGCTTGAAATGAGCCTGCTGTTTGACTTCTACGGCGAAACCCTCACCGAGAAGCAGCGCGAGCTGTTTGATCTGTATTACAATGAAGATCTTTCGCTTTCCGAGATCGCCGAGCACGCCGGCATCACCCGTCAGGGTGTGCGCGACAGCATCAAGCGAGCGGAGCACGCCCTTCATGAGATGGAGGACAAGCTCGGTCTGGTGGCCCGATACGGCGACACCGAGCGGTGCGCAGAGGAACTTCAGCACGAGGTTGAGCAGCTGCATGAATTGAACGCCGCACAACTGCACAGTGCCGAGGCGGACGAGATCGTTTCCCGCATGACGGCACTGCTCGAACAGCTCAGGCAGGAGGCTTAACATGGCATTTGAAGGGCTTACCGAAAAAATTTCATCTGCTTTTAAGCACCTGCGCAGCAAGGGAAGGCTGACCGAGTCCGATATCAAGGACGCAATGAAGGAAATCCGCATGGCACTGCTCGAGGCGGACGTCAACTTCAAGGTCGCAAAGGACTTCATCAAGACCGTTAACGAAAAGGCAACGGACGCGGAGATCCTCGAAAGCCTGTCTCCGACCCAGCAGGTCATCAAGATCGTAAATGAGGAGCTGGTTTCGCTCTTAGGCGGCCAGACCACTCGTTTGACTATATCGCCGAACCCGCCCACCATCGTGATGATGGCCGGTCTGCAGGCGCCGGCAAAACCACCAACTGCGCAAAGCTGGCCGCTCTGCTCCGCAAGCAGCAGCAGCGCCGACCGCTGCTCGTAGCCTGTGACGTTTACCGTCCGGCAGCTATCGAACAGTTAAAGGTAGTTGGCAAACAGCTTAACATCCCCGTTTTTGACGAAGGTCAGGGCGATCCGGTCGAGATCGCAAAGCACGGCATCGACTTTGCCCGCAAGAACGGCTATGATCTGGTTTTCCTCGATACCGCAGGCCGCCTGCACATCGACGAAAAGCTGATGGACGAGCTGAAGAACATCAAAGCAACGGTTAAGCCCACCGAGATCATCCTCGTTGTGGACGCAATGACCGGTCAGGACGCCGTAACGGTCGCACAGACCTTTGACGAAGCCCTCGGTATCGACGGCGTGCTTATGTCCAAGATGGACGGCGACGCACGCGGCGGTGCAGCGCTTTCGGTCAAGGCCGTTACCGGCAAGCCGATCAAGTTCATCGGCACGGGCGAGAAGCTCGGCGATATCGAGCCGTTCCACCCGGACCGTATGGCAAGCCGCATCCTCGGCATGGGCGATGTGCTGACGCTGATCGAAAAGGCGCAGGAGTCCTTTGATCAGAAGCAGGCAGCCGAAACCGCCAAGAAGATGATGGCCGGCAAGCTGACGCTGACCGATTTTTACGATCAGCTGCAGAAAATGAAAAACATGGGCTCGATGGAGGAAATGCTCGGCATGCTGCCGGGTGTGGACGCAAAAGCCCTCGCCGGTGCAAAGATCGACGAAAAGCAGATGGCGCATACCGAAGCCATCATCCAGTCTATGACCCCGAAGGAGAGAGATAATCCCTCCATCATCAACTACTCCCGCAAGAAGCGCATTGCAAACGGCTGCGGATTGTCGGTTGAGCAGGTCAACAAGCTGCTCAAGCAGTTTGAGGCCATGCAGAAGATGACCAAGCAGCTTACCAGCATGGCACGCAGCAAGGGCAAAAAGCGCCGCGGCTTCCCGGGACTGGGCAACTTCAAGCTGCCGTTTTAATCGCTATTCGTTTGTAAAGTAAATTTACAATAGATAAATTTCTATAACAGGAGGTGAAATTTCAATGGTAAAGATCAGACTGCGTCGCATGGGCGCTAAGAAGACTCCGTTCTACCGCATCGTTGTCGCTGATTCCCGTTACCCGCGTGACGGTCGTTTCATCGAGGAGATCGGCACTTACAATCCGCTGGCAGAGCCGGCTGTTGTCAACGTAAACGCTGACCGCGCTCAGGAGTGGATCAAGAACGGCGCTCAGCCGACCGATACCGTTCGCGGTATTCTGAAGAAGGCCGGTGTGCTGAATTGAGTGAGGTCGTCGAAATGAAAGAGTTACTGACTTATATAGTCGAAAATCTGGTTTCCGATCCGGCTGCGATTGCCATTACTGAGGAGATCGACGGCGATAACATCACCTACTCGCTGCGTGTAGCACCGGGAGATATGGGTCGCGTTATCGGTCGCCACGGCCGCATCGCAAAGGAAATCCGCACACTCATGAAAGCGGCAGGCAATCGCGAGAACAAGCGCGTCACAGTTGATATTCTCGACTGAGCCTGCGCGGATCGCGCCGAAGTGTTAATCACTTCAACTTGAATGAAGAGCCGGTGCCGTCAGGCGCTGGCTTTTTCCGAAAATCGCCGCAGCGCGGCGATTTTTTGTTTTTATCGGGCACCGATTATGCGGGGCACACGAGTTGCGTCAGCAATACGCTCTGTCTGGGAGGCACCCTTTTTGGCACTGACTCAACGGGGGGGGCACGAACTGCGTAAGCGTATTCGTCCCTAACGGGCAGGGTGTTTTTCACTGAGATTCAGCGGGGAGTTGCGCTCTGCGATTCAGCGGGGAGTTGCGCTCGTGCGGAGCGCGGGAGTTGCCGCGCCCGCGGCGGGGCAAAAGGAAGGACAACCTAGGT
>NZ_QUMC01000026.1:0-49247 GCF_003481925.1 Butyricicoccus sp. OF10-2
GGAACCGAGAAATACCGGAAGTCTAACTGTTATGGCCCGTTGGTCAAGCGGCTAAGACGGCGGCCTCTCACGCCGCAAACGGGAGTTCGATTCTCCCACGGGTCACCAAATTTCTTCAAGAAAGATGTTGACAGTAGGCTGATGGTATGGTATAATAAAGCTGCACAGGAATGTGCAACGAAATAGTAGGTGTTAATGGTGACGAGGGTACACCTGTTCCCATTCCGAACACAGTAGTTAAGCTCGTTTACGGTGACAATACTTGGCTGGCGACGGCCCGGGAAGATAACTCAACGCCTACATCTAAAGCAGCAACGAAAGTTGCTGCTTTTTTGTTTTAATTATTTTTCTTGTGAGCTTGAAGTGAAGTTGGGTGTGCGTGGCAGCGTCTGTACCGGTATGCTTTTCGTAGTAATCAGCACGGGAGGCTTCGCCATGCAGTACATTCATTTGCCCTCTGGCCTAAGGCAATACCGCACAATTAAAGCAGCGGCGATTTGGCCGCGTCAAGTAAAGTTCGCAAAAGCCGCAAATTACAATATCAAGTTGAGCATTTCATCTGTTAGAATCAGTCTGGTGGCGGAAGACGATTCGCCCATAGCTCCACAGCCAGAATGTCATCATCGCTCTAATCTGAAATCCGCTTTCCCTTTGGTATAAAGCGTCGGATCAGGCCATTGTGGTTTTCTATTGCCCCTTTCTCACAGGATGTATACGGATGGGTAAAGTACACTTTCGTATTCGTTCCTGTTTCCAACTCTGCCAGCCGGGCAAACTCAGGATCGTTATCCGTTGTGATGGTACGGAATACCTTGCTGAAGTAATCCCCCAGTTCAGATTGCATCTTCTGAAAAGCAGCAGATTGATCACCTCAAGGCCCATAAATCCCCGAACCTGCTTGCCGCCGACATGGACATTGTTGGTGGCCTCCACGTTGTAAAGACGTTCGTTCTGAGCTAGCTCCGAGCTGAGCCGGTTTGCCGACATGGGCTTCTGTACGTTATCGTCGCATCATCTCGTATAGGCTTCATAGATTGCCTTGGAGCTGGCCTCGCTGTCGGCCTTGAAACGAATATAGCCCTCAGATTGCAGAAACTCGATCACATTGTTGCTACTGCGCTTGACCGTCTCCATATTCTCTCTGGCCTTGCCCGAAATGCTGAACTGATAGTTGTTCCCAATCAACCGGTGCAGACCCTCCAGACACCAGAGAAAATGCCCTCCTTTTCCTGCAATAGCTTATCCACCAGAAATGGATCATCCGCTCGGCCTGCGGGCCGGCCTTTGGTAGTCAGCATGATTTGGCGTCGGAAGAAGCCATCGGATTTGTCGTGCAGGGCGTTCAGCGCACCGTTTCCGAAGCAGAGGAAGCGCACATACAGCTGGCTCTAGTAGCTCTGGACGCCCTTGCGCGCCATGTCCATCTTGCACTCGGAGGTCACGATAGATTTGATATAGTTGGTCTTGGGCAATGCGCTCATGTCCATATCGTCATCCACCATCAGGAGCTTGTTTTCCAAATCCGCACGGCTGAACCGATTGCTCTCCACCTTCTGGATGCTGGTGGTATTCATGCTGTCCCCCAGCGGGGAGCGCATGACAAGACCGATGCGGCTTTTGCCCGCGCCGCCCTTGCCGATGAGCATGAGCATCTTCTGCCACTTGGTGGTGGGCAGCAGACAGTAGCCGAGAAACTCCTGCAAGGCGGGAATGTCCTCTGCTTGGAGCAACTCAGATAAGAATTTCAGCCAACGCTTCGACGCAGGTACGCTGGGATCGTAGGAGACGGTCAGGCGGTTGTTGCAGTAGCTATTGTCGGCACTGAAGCTGCCGTCCGTGAAAAACGTCCCGTTGGCAACATGGATGCGGTCCGTCTCAATGGGCAGCGGCGGCGAATAGGCTTGCAGCTTGATGCTGGCAAGTAAATTCGCAACCGTCTTGGAGAGATTGGCGGTCAGCACGCCGGAGATTGTCAAACTGGCAGATTGGGACACGGTGAAGTCAAACGTTTTTGCAAAAGCCGCGATACAATATGTGAGGTATCTTTTAAGGAAGGCATCCGCGAAGCAAGTTATCGTCTTGTATGTTAAATAGGTCACGACTTGCAGGGCGGTTGCTTTTTGCGTGAACTCCAGATAAAGCCTATTCTTTGGTTCCTAATGCGCAGTTTTGGCGCTCCGGTGTTAAAATATAAAAGCGCTCAAATAATGCAGTTGGAAACACACGCAAGGACCTGTTAAAATTTTTATAAAATATCTTTTGTATCTTTCATCCCTTTAGGTGCTCTCGTTCGTTATACTGACAGAAAAGGCGGTGAGGCGGTGGAATATAGCGATCATGAACTGGTGCGCGGGATCAAAGGCGGAGATAAGAGCGCACTGGAGCTTTTGGTTCGCCGCTGGTATCCGCGAATTTACGGATATGTTTTCAAATTGACCGGGCATGAGCAGGACGCTTATGACTTGACGCAGGATGTTTTTATCGCAATGATGCAGAGCATCGGCAGTTATACGCCGTGGCGGAAATTTGACAGCTGGCTGTTTACGATCGCGCATAACAAATGTATGGACTACTTTCGCTTTCGACAGAAAATCGTTCAGGTGGAAGACACCGTGTTCGACCGACCCGATCCGGCTGCCTCGTTTGAAGATATGGCAGCGGTCTCCATGTCCGTAAAAGCCGCGCTGGAGAAGCTGCCTGCCGCACAGCGGGAGGCAGTGATCTTACATTATTTCCATCAATTTACCGCAAAGGAGATCGCACAAATGACGAACACACCGCTGCCGACGGTCAAATCACGGCTTCGTGCCGCCAGAAATACACTCTCAGATAAACTGCGGGAGGACTTCGAATGAACGATCGAATGGAACAGGAAATCCGCCGCACCATTTTGCGGCTGCAAGCGTCCATGCCGGAGCCAAGGGACCGGCAGACGCCGGTCTTCACGCTGCTGCGGATCGCCGCAGGTGAAATAAACGGGGGCCTGCTGCTTGGGCTTTTCGCGGGTGCATTGATTTTCGGTCTGCTCAGCGTCAGGGCTTTGTCTATGCCGATGCTGACGATCTTCTGCACCGCGCCCATGCCGATGCTCCTGCTGTTCCACCGGTATGTGCTCGCCAGTAACCAGAACATGCGTGAATTGGAGGCTACATTTCCGTATTCCTATCCGGAGATGCTGGCTGCGCGGTCTGTCGTGATCTCATGCTGCATGTTCGGCGCTCTGGTGCTCCTTTCCGTGATGCTGCACGTTTCTGCGAGTGAGGCGTTTTTGCGGCTGGCGCTCTGCGGCGCGGTACCGAGCATTTATCTCTGCGCGCTGCTCCTGTTTTTGTCTGCTTCGCTCCGCAATTCGGAAGGGCTGTCCCTGCTTGCACTCGTCTTTTGGGCGGCGCTCTGCTTCCTCGTGACGGTACTGCCGTTTGACCGGCTTTTGCAGCTCTGCTCCACCGCTGCCTACGCTGTGCTGGCGGCTATCGGACTGATTTTATACGGCATTCTTGTATACAATGTTCAACGAAGGAGGGAGCATTATGACATGGCTCATATCGGATGAAGCCAGAAAGCATCGGGCGTTCCGCGAGGTCTGGGTCGCGTATCTCCTTGGCGGGTTGTACCTGCTGCTGGGGCTATACACGGAAATTTCGGAACAGAATTACAGCGTGCTCTATGATGCACGGCAAAAGTGGAATTTTGTTCAGCAGAATATCTATTCCTATGGCGCGACGCTGACGGCGTTTCTGCTTGCGGTCGGATTGCCACGGCTGGTCTGCTGCGAAAAGGAATACCGGACGGACGATCTTGTCGGGACGGCAGCGCTTGGCCGACGGTACACATGGAGGGCGAAAACGGCGTTTACGGTCCTCTATTGCGCGGTCGTTGTTTTCATCATCGGCGCAGCCAGTCTGCTGGTAAACGGCGGCGCGTTCGGGTTCGAAGGCGCCCTCTCCTCTGTTGCTGGATGCGTGTATTTTGCGGATACGGCGCTGCCGCCGATGTCCAATCTTGCGTACTGTGCGATCCAGTATGGCTTTCTGTTCCTGGGCGCGTTATATTTCGCCGGGTTTATCCTGATCGTCGCTGCGCTGACACGGCGGACAGCGCTCAGTCTGTTCCTCTGCGGCGGAAGCTATCTGCTGTTTTTCGCGTATTCCGCTGTCGGGCCTCAGCTGCCGGAGCTCCTTCGTGTGCCGATCGACGCGCTCTATCGGTTCGGCTTCGGTGGGTATCTGCTGCAGGAGAGCTATTCGTGGGTCTTTCCATATTTGTGGTCGGACGTATGGAAACCGGTCCTGCTGGGGATTGGCATGATCCTTCTGGAGTTTTTCCTCTTTTGGAGGATATGGAGGAGGAAAGCAAAGGCATGAAGGCTGATCTGATCCGCTGTTTCCGGAATCCGCTCTACTGGCTCGTTCTGGGCGCCGGGTTATCCGTCCGGGCTGTCCTCGCCTATTTCGATTCCCGATTCCGCAGCGATGCGTTCTGGTCCTTATCCGCAGAATTCTGGAATAAGATAGGCTCCGTAACACTCGGTTTTCTGGTTCTGCTCGTTCTGATCCGTCTGTTTTCCGCGGATCGTGAAACAGGAGTCTTTCCTGTCATCAACAGCACCGCCTATGGTCGAAGCACGCTGTTCCGGAACCGGTTGATTGCCGGGAGCATTGCCGCTTCGGCTGGTGCTGTGCTGTTAGCAGCCGGAAATCATGCGCTGTCAATTCTCATTTCCGGCAGGCTTCCCCAACCGGATGGTTGGAATCACGCATGGTTCCGCAGCACGGCGATCGTTCTCATCGGAACAATTGGATTTTTCCTCTTTGCAGCATTTGTATGTGACAGTCTGAAGAATCAGCCAGCGGCCATGTGCATCTGCGGAGCTCCGTTTGCGTTCAGCTATTTTATCAATGCCGATGTGCTGAAAAAGTTTGAATTCTTCTGGTTTGTCCGGTATGGATTTTTTGCAGAATGGATGCGTGGACGGAGAATCGGTGTGACCCCGGGAGTCTGGGGTGTCTGGTACGCGCTGTTATTGGGTGGATTATTATTGGCCGCCATCCATCAAAGAAAGGAGCGCAAGGAATTATGAAGCTTTCCTTCGAACATATAAGCAAGCTCTACGGCAATACGGCCGCGCTGCAACAGATCGACCTGACCCTCGGGTCAGGCGTCTATGGCTTGCTCGGTCCAAACGGAGCCGGGAAGACGACGCTGATGCGGATCATGACGGATCTGCTCGCCCCATCGACCGGACGTGTATTGCTAAATGGGCAAGACATTGCGGTCATGGGTGCCGCGTTCCGGAAAAAGCTCGGCTATCTGCCGCAGGATTTCGGCGTTTATCCGAATTTCACAGCGGAGCAGTTTCTGCTCTATATCGCCAGATTAAAGGGCTTGTCAAAGTTTGAGGCCAAGCGGCAGACGGATGATCTTCTGCATATGGTCGGTCTGGAGGACAAAAAGCAGAAAAAGCTGAAAGGTTTCTCCGGCGGACAGCGGCAGCGTGTGGGAATCGCACAGGCACTGCTTGGAGACCCCGAAATTCTGGTGCTGGACGAGCCGACAGCTGGGCTTGACCCGGAAGAACGGATCCGGTTCCGCGGTATCATCAGTGATCTTTCCCAGCAAAAGCTCGTTTTGCTGTCGACGCATATTGTATCGGACCTCGAAGCAGTCGCAAACGAAATCATTCTGCTTCGGAAAGGTGTTGTCCTCGGAATGCAAAAGCCTGCTTCGCTGCTGGAGCAGCTGAACGAGCAAGTCTGGCTCGTTACAGTTCCTGCTGCGGACGAAGCGGCACTCACAAAGCAATATACCTGCAGCAATGTCATGCACACAGACGGAAAAAGTGTGATCCGTCTGCTCAGCAAAAGCGCCCCTCGACCCGACGCAGTACCAACAGCACCCAATATGGAGGATATGTATCTATATTATTTCGGTAGATGATCGTCCGGATGATTCTGACTGGATCTCGGGTGCAGTAAAGTGCAGACTGTTTAGAAGGCAGCTTGCAAGTTTTTAGACCTGCAAGCTGCTTTTCTCCGTAAACTCAGAGCCGATTTTGCTGCCGAAAAATCTCTGGGAACAAAATTTGAGCGGTTGTTCGCAGCACCTCTCAGCAACTCATTTCGCGCATTTTCTGGTACGAAATCATTCAGTACAGAAAAATTACTGGCTCGTATTCGCGCCGTTCTCCACAACCACCGACAGAGAGGAAAAATAAGAATACAGCCAGTGGAAACTGTCAGCTTCAGAATTTGTTGATTGGCTATGAAAAAAGGCGGATCTATGTCGGAAAAAACGAAATCGACCTGACATTGGCGGAGTGAACCGCTCCCTGTCAATTAGACAGACGAAAAAACAAAAAGTTTTCTCCAGGACCTCATCTCAGAGGTCCTGGTTTTCATTTATGCAGCATCCAGCAAGCTGCGGTAATTCATTGGTGCGCCGTTACTTCCGGCTTAGACCGCTGATATGCCGGACGTTTTCTGCAGATGACAGCAAGCAGGCCGACAATATGTACCAAACGATAGAACCGATTCAGGTTCAGAATATCACAAGTCTCGGTTATTGCATACCCATCTTCGTGCATTTTCCGAACACAAATGTAGAGATATTCTTGTCTTACTCCGCTCAGCGCCACCTCATTTCGAGTTCCTCGAGTTTTTTAGCACTGCATTCTCCGTTTTCAATCTTCTGTTTCGGGCTTCCAGTATCCGGTTCTCGGCGCGCAGCTTCTCCGCTTCTGTCATCTCAGATTCGGCCTTACGCTTACCAGGCTTGTCTACCAGACCTTCTATGCCCTTCTCATTGTACTTTCTCACCCAGGAATAGATTTGCTGGTAGCTGACGCCGAATCGCGCAACAGCAGCAGCGTAGTCATTTTCATTCTCGATGCAGTAGCTGATAATTTCAATCCGTTCTTCGTATGTCGTAGTCCGTACTTTTTACAGATTGCTGCCTGGCTTCCTTCTCCGTTGAGTGGATGATCTCTTCCGGTATCCGTTTTGACATAATAATGCTCCCCTTAGTGTAGTCTCGAATTTTTGTTATTTCGAGTGTCTACTCTATGGGGAGCATATCAGCCTGTATTCTTATTCTTTATTCTTTTTTAAGCCTTGGTGTTCGAACCACACCAGACCATAAATTTGGCAGGGCACATCTTAAAAATGTCGCCTCTCGCGGGGCAAAACTGGAATTCTGATAAATCGAGTTTTGCAGCCTTTTCGTTCTAAAAGCAGCGCATTATATGTGAAAACGCCACACTTTCGTGCGGCGTTTTCGGCGTTGCATCTTTCATCAACACATTTTGGTGCGCCCGGTGCGATTCGAACGCATGGCCTTTGGAGTCGGAGCGGTGCTGTATGAGGTATTCATCCTGCATTTCCCGCTAAAACAGCGCAAATATTAGACATTTTTCACTATTTTTATACGTTTTCTATGCCTGTTGCAACCACCTGTATTCACCGGCAGTAGCCTGACAGTAGCCGCAATAGCTTCGGCTATTTTTCGACCGGTGGCAGGAAACCCTCGACCTGCTGGCGGTATTCGGTCTGCTCCTCGCGGAAGAACCGCTCCAGCAGGCTGTAATCCTGCTTTGTCTGCGCGGTATTCAACGCATGATAGTATTCTGCTTTGCGGCTATCATTTACCACAAAGGGGATAATATCGTTTTTCAGGCATTCCTTAAACAGGATCAGCCGCCCGGTTCGTCCGTTTCCATCCTGGAACGGGTGGATAGCCTCATAATCTGCATGAAACTTTGCCAATCCGTGCAGATCATGTTTGTCTGCTGCATTGTATTCGTCCAGAAGTGTCGTCATGCGTGCGTGGACATCCTCCGGCAGCGTAGTTGTAATATCCGATACGATATTCCGGCGGTTCTTGTATTCTCCGATCAGATAACCGTTTGCAATGTTCTCAAACACGCCGCTTTTCAGCTTGTAATGATACCGTTTCATCAGTCATGCGAAAGCGGCTCTTGATAGGTTTTCAGCATTTCATTGAACATCAGAAAGTGGCCGGTCATTTCCTCGATGTCTTTTGCGCGAATCAGCGCATCTTCCGACGTCAGGGTGCCGGTATCGAACAGAGATGCCGTCTGCTTTTCCGTTAATGTGCTGCCTTCAATTCTGTTGGAATGATAGGCGAGTGTTCTCTGTGCGAACGCGTATACGCCGCCGTGGTCATTTTTCTTCTGTTCGATCTGAAAACGCCGAATAAGCTGCGCGGTAAAACTTTCTGCCATAGTTATCTCTCCTGCTGTGCCAGATATCTGCTTTTATTATACCCAATCTGTTGCTGCTGTGCAAGGTGCTTAGCGATGCATCACCTTATACAGCAGGTCGAGGCAGGCATCGGTTTCGCTGTCAAAGACGGTAACATCACACTTTTCGCCGTTCACGGCGAAGAATACCTCCCAGCCCTGCGCTGTCCATTCCATGGAATAGCAGTTCGTACCGAAATATCCGGCGCTGAAGTTATACAGGTCTTCGGGTACTTTCAGATAGACCAGAATGGAATGCAGCTTACGGATAGTTAAATTCGGCAGGGTTTTATCAATATCGCAATAATGTGTCATGCGATAGAGCAGATTATAGCAGGCATCGGTTTCATTGGAGAATACCTTAACAGCACACTTGCTGCCGCGTTCAGTCGCATATACTTCCCAGCCTTGCGAGGTATGCTCTATTGTTTCACAGGCACCCAGTCGCATATTATTACCCAAGTCATAGGCACTGGCAGGGACTTTCAAATAGTGGAAGATCGCACGGAGCTGGTTTTGGTTCATTGCAGTCATTTAATAACCTCCTCTAGATAACCGTTTTCGATTAGTTCTTTAATATTAGTTGGCAGGCGGTACTGTATGCCGCCGCCTCGTTCGCCAAACGCCGGAGCGATTCTTCCTGCTTCTACATTTTCAATGGGTTTGATCACTCGATAAACATGATAGACATTCTGATTTTTATAATAGGGCAATGACCGCATTTTATATGGTGTACCTTTGGGTGCGGTAAAATCACCACCTGGTCCGCCATAGCGGTCGATTAAAGCACCGACATCAAGTGTTTCTATATGCTTTGTTCCTGCCACAAATCCATTATCCGGTGCGTATTTAGGATAGTCAACATGACCGCTTTCATCAAGGTATTTGGTATCACGGACAATCAGAGCATCTTCTGGCAGGTTGATTTCCACAGCGTTTTGAGCCGCTGTATTTTCAAACGCCGCCACATCATCAATCATCGCCGGAGCATATTTCTGGGCTAATTCATACGCGCTTACAGTGATTGAGGCAACACCGAGTGAATTCAGCCAGTGTTCAAGCGACAGCGGTTCATCCGGCGAAAATGCGCCCTTTACCATATCAGCGGTGCCCAGAGTCAGCCAGTTTACGATATTATAAAGTGAGGGATCTTTTGTCATCGCATCTGTGCGCGTTTTTAATCCCTCATAAAGACCGCTGACTGTACCCATAGTGAGCCAGTCAAGAAAGCCGCCGAGTGTTCCACGACCAATACGTTCCTGCTGGGCGGCAACAAAACCGTTCAGCAGTGCTTTGGCATCAGAGGGAATGCGCAGCAGTGCATCATACCAATTCGCATGATTGTCGGCGCTGGGTGATGCAGCAACAGTGGGCTGTTCCAATGCCGATGAAGATTCGTAAACCGGAATTACGGCACAGCGGCAGTGCGGGTGCAGTGGCGGAAGCAAGTCCTGCTGAATCAATTCATTCAGCGTAAAAGTTTTGTTGCTGAATGAAAGACAGGTATTACAAAGTCCCTGCTGATGTTCGACAATATACTGAAATTTGTGATAGCCGGCTTTGTCAAACTGATGCAGGAGATAATACCAGCTGGCTTGTATATAGGCACCGTCAATATCATCGGCTAATCGCTTGGAGGCTTTATCCCATACAAGAAGCAGTTCTTTTGCCATTTGGTCGGCAGTGCTGTTCTGACGTATGCAAATTGTGGATTGATTCATCAGCGCCTGCGTGGTCTGCTCATTGAATGAAGTCAGATCAGAATTTAGCTTGTACCGCAGACCGGTGGGAATATCTTCTGTGCCCATGATGAACAGCTTTGTGTATGCATTTATCGTATCATAAAGCTGTGCTTCGAACAAGGCTGAACGAGTACAAAGCTTCTGCCGTACCGTTTTTCCTTTTCGCCTTGCGGTGCGGGCAGAGATTCACGTTCTTTCCGTGTCAGGAGCGCATGAAATGCTGTAGAGGGGGAAGTGTCCTCGTCGATGTGCATATGTCGGAGAAAAAACCACGCTGTCTGTTCCCGAATTCGTCTGCTGGTGCTCTCTGCTTTCCGAAACGCGACTGTTTTAATTGCCTGCATGAAGTCCTCCGTTCAAGTCCCTTCTATTCTGGTGATTGATAGAATAGGACGAGATCCGGAACTTTGCAAGGTCATCTTTTGACCACCACCGTTTGACATACAAAGAAAACTGTAATACAATCGCACTACAAGGAGATGATTTTATGGCTATGGATGCAACACTTCAGATCCGCATTGACAGTGCAGTAAAGGAGCAGGTAGAAGCGCTTTACCGCAGTATGGGCACCTCGTTCGCTGAGGCTGTACGGATGTTTGCGCAGCAGAGCCTGCAGGAAGGCGGTATGCCATTTCGTCCGTCGCTTCGTGCATGGGATGATATGAGCGAAACGGAAATCAGTGAAAAGCTGTCGCGCAGCAGTGAGGATATTGCTGCCGGACGCATCTCTGCGCAGTGCGATATGGACGCTAAAGTAAAGGAGCTGCTTCAGAGTCGTGCCGCAAGGATATAAGATATCTTACACCTCAACAGCCGAGCGGGACATTACGGAAAAGCTGATGTATATTATGCAGCAGTATCGGGATACCGTAGTATGTTACGCGAAATGACGTGATTTTGTATTCGGTTGATGAAATCCACAGCTATGTGTACATTCGCAGTGTTTGCACACGCGGTCGAAATTTGGATTTGCATCTGTCGGAGCAGAGCGAAAGCATAGAGTAAAACGAAAAGAGCGGCAAGGCAGCTCCCGATAAGAAAACATCGTGAGGAAAGAGAGAACGGTATAGCTTCGGCTGTACCGTTTCCTCTTTTTTTCATTGATGCCGTGACTTTTGACATTTCCAAGACCCCGATACCCTTGTAGTAAATATCGATCTCCTGCGTCCGATTCTTGCCCTTCAGGTCGCTGGCCGCATGGACGATGATTTTCTCCACGAACTCATGGAGGATGCAGGGCGTGAGCTCCGGGATATCCGTGTACCTCTCCACAACGGAGAGAAAACGATCACCATCCGCCGATTTGCTTTCCTCCAGCTCCACTTCTTTCCGAAGGGAACTCGTCAGCCCCTTGAGGTCCCGTTCTTCCTTCTCATAGTCCGCAGAGAGCTTCTGAAAGCGTTCATCGGAGAGCTTGTCCGAAATGTTGTCCTCATAGAGCCGCTTGAAGATAGCATCCAACTCTGTGATCCGCTTTGCAATATTCCGGTCGCGCTGCCGCAGGTCACTGTCCATGACCAGCCTCACAAACTCGTCCTTGCTGCGGGAGTCGAAGGAAACGATCTCCCGCGGGAGTCGCTGATGGCTGAGGCGCAGATGTGCCGGAGGGTGTTCTGCCGGGAATAGCGAAAAGAGAACAGCGCAGCTTTGGGGCGAGATGCCCGTCCGCTGCGCTGTCCGATGTTCGCTTACGGGGTCATGCCATGTTTAGCCGTATGTCAGCCGGTCACTTCTTGCAGCGCCAGAGGAAGGTCACGATCTGCGCTCTGGTGCAATCCACATTGGGGCTGAATGTCGTGCTGGTGGTTCCCTTGGTGATGTTCTCCTTGACCGCCCACAGTACCGCATCAGCATAGTAGGCGTCAGACTTCACATCGGCAAAGGGATTGGCTGTACCCGCTGCCGGGGACTTCTCGGAACGCCACAGGAACGCGACGATCTGGGCGCGGGTGCAGGTCATGTTGGGGCTGAACGTGGTGTCGCTGGTGCCCTTGGTGATGCCGTTTTCTACCGCCCACAGCACAGCATCGTAGTAGTAGCTGCCCACAGGAACGTCGGTGAAGGGCATGGCGCAGGGTTCGGGTTTGGGACTGCCAGCGGCACGCCACAGGAAGGTCACAGCCTGCGCACGGGTGCAGATGCCGTCCGGGGAGAAATGGGTATCATCGGTTCCCTTGGTAATGCCGTTCTCCACTGCCCAATCCACAGCATCCTCATAATAGCTGCCGGTGGCTACATCCACAAACACGCCGGTCTGGGGGTTGCCGTTGGCTTTCGTAAAGATGACCTCGATGGTATGGGTTCTGCGGACATTCTCAAAGGTGTAGGACTTCACCGCGCCGATGCTCTTGCCGTCGATCTTGACGTTGGAGATGGCATAACCCTTATCCGGGGTGATGGTGAAGGTCCGATCTCTGCCCTCACGGACGCTGACATTGCCGGAGGGAGAAATGGAGCCGCCAGCCCCGGCAGTTGCCTTGATGGTGTAGTAGCTGTAAGAATGGCCGCTGCCATTATAACGCCAGTGTGCCTTATAGGTTCGGTTGCCAGTGCTGCCCGTGGGGATGGTGACGGTCATATTGTTCTCGCCGTCAAGCCCCGTGCCGCTCCAGCCGGTGAAAGTATAGCCGGATTTGGTAGGATTCTTGAGGGTGAAAGCCACCGTTTCGATGGTGTAGGTGTTGGGATTGCCCTCCACAGTGCCGCCGGCCAGATCATAGGTAATCGTGTACTGGTTGACTGTCCACTGCGCCGTCAGCGTGGTTACGACCTCCGGAACGCTTTCACCGGGGGCGTACAGGTTTCTGTCGCTGCCAAGCCACATAAAGTAGCGGCCTGTATTTCCGTCCGGGCGGGTCAGGCCGTCGGACGCAGGCGCGGTAAACTTGCTGCCGTTTTTCACAATGATTTGAATAGTATCCGTGCTGCCGCCCAATTTGCCGCCGCCAAGATCAAGGGTAACGGCCTTCAGCCCGTCAGAGCCCGGTGAGCCGGGGTTCGGGACTTCAAGGACGGGGCGGAAACCGAGGTCGACGTTCTGATACGAGGACGAGTAGTAATACCAGTGGCGGGCCGAGTAGTACCCACGAACCGCACGGAACCCACGCCCAAAGTTCGTAGTATCCTGCCCCCACGAATACACCTTATTCCGGTTTTTGATATATCCGTCGTCCTTATCCAGTACCCTGTCCCATTCGTTGCTTTGGGGCGTGCCGCGTTGGGACTCACCAGAGCCTGTATAACGACTTCCCACAGACGGCGCACGCAGCGTATAGTCCACGCCGCTGGCGGCATAGTCCTTGCCGAAAATCAGATTTGCGGTATTCAGGTCATCCCAGTTTATTTTATGTGTTACATTGTAGTCCGCAATAAACAGGCTGTGGGGATACTTATTCTGCTGTGCATACTCCTCGGTGGTTGCCATTGCTGATGTGAGCTTGTAGGCGTCCACTGTCCCGGCGTAGGTAAAGGGGACATAACGCAGCGTATTATCCGGCAAATTGCTGTTCGCCGTGCCGGGAATGCCCGCGCCGGAGAGGTCAAAGTAATAGGTGCTGCCGCAGGTGAGGGCAAACTGTTCGTCCACCTGCTTTCCCGCCGTCAGCGCAATGTTTGTAAAATTGCTTGCGTAATCGGTTTTGCGGTCGCCGTTATACTGTTCGCTGAAAACCTTCAGGGTATAGCTGCCCGGTGCAAGGTCGGATGGGATTTCGATTTCAACCGTTCCTGTTGCTTCGGTGGGCTGTGCCACTCTGCCGTAATACTTTGCGCCGCTGTTATCCGCAAGGATGACGGAGATATATTCATTTGTCCCTGTGGTCGCCCCACTGTAATGCAGCGTAAGGGGATCACCGGGGTTGCCGCTGGCGGTTGTTTCCGTTACGGCAAAATTGCGGCTATTATCTAAAAGCGTCAGCTTCCACTCGTTTCCGGTGTGTTCGGAAATCGGGGTCAGCCCTCCGTCGGGCTTTCCGTCCACAGCGGCAGATGTGAAGAGGACAGCGTTCAGATTTAGGTTAAAAGCGGGACGAACACCAAACTCATCGGAAGTATGGTACATGCCATCGTCGAGGACTTCACCGTTACCATGCACAACGGCAGCACTGGAAGATAATTTGCATGGGGAGCGCAGCCACCAATGGTACATCGCCCAATTTGTATGTTCTTTATTCACAATTCGCAGATCCTGATTTACCGCATGCGCTTCCGCTATGGAAAGCGGCCAGAATACAGCGTTATCCACCTGCGCTCCTGCTACACAGTCGGTATTCTCTCCGTTGTAGCTTCCGCTTGCAAGCGTCCGTTTCTTTACGGCAGCATTTTCTTCTGTCGTCAGCTTTGCTTCAAGCGCGTCTATTGCGGTTTTCAACTCACTCGGTGCATATTCGCTGCTATAATTAACGCTGTCAAACGCAGCTTCTCCCATAGTGCCTGCCGCAAGCAGGGTCATATCCCCCTGTGCGCCGGCAACGCCGCTTCCGTCATAGCCGATTACACGCCATGCAGCGGGATTGTTTCCATGGTCTTGCCCAAAATATACGGTCGGTGCGGCCTCTGTGTTTACATTTTTATTCAGTGCGTTTGTGCCAAGCTGTATCGCCTTTCCTGTATCCGCCGCAAACGCCACGGTGGGGAGCATACACGCCGCCATGCAAAGGCAGAGCAAGATACTGAGTATTCGTTTTTTCATTGGTTTTCCTCCTCCTGTTCGTGTCGAGTGGGCTTGTCCGCCCCGTCTTTTTTCTGATTTTCTCTGTTTCTGAGCCGGAAGCACAGCGCGGTGATGACCACCGCCGCTGCAAAGGAGACGACTGCCACCAGCACATAGCCGCCTGCGTCCTCCCGCAGCAGCATTGCGCCGAACACGCCCCATGCGGCGGTTTGTCCCGGCCCGACGACCGCGCCCGCTGTCTGCATCAGCGCCGCGCACAGCAGCATACACACTGCGGAGAGGCTTATTGCCTCGCGCCGCTGCCTCCGGCGGGTGTTTTCCTGCACCCGTTGCTTGACGAGTGCGACCCGCCTTGCGGTATCGTACATTCCGCTTGAACCTCCTCTCTGGATTTTTTGAAATGCGGCTTAAAAACCCCTTCACTTATATAGGTACAAAAAATCGAAAAAACTCTCACCCAAAACGCAAAATTTTTCAAAAAAATTTGAGAGCCGCCAAAAGGCAGCTCTCAGGGAGTGGGTATTCGGTTATTTCCTCCGCGATAAGCGGAATGCAGACCATCTTCCCGCCGCCACCAACAGCACCGGCAGGGCGTAGGCGATGTACTGCGCCGCACCGCCGTAGGCGATGAGCAGATTGTATATGGCATGGAATGTTATCGCCGCGCCCAGCAGCCCGCACGTGCCTGCGATCTTCAGCCACGTCCGCCGCCACGCATACGCAAGTCCGCCGCCTACGATCAAACCGCAGAGGACGTGCATGGCTCCCGTGCCGAAGCCACGGAAGAAGATGAAGGAAAAGCGGTCTGCGCCGTTCTGAATGAGATAGCACACGTTTTCAAAGGTGGCAAAGGCGAGAGTGACTGTTATTGCGGCGGCCTTGATTTTATCGCCCTCCGGCTCGAACACCAGAAGATAAAACACCAGCGGCAGCAGCTTCATCGTTTCCTCCACCACCGGCGCGATCTCCGCCGTGGCGGCAAGGGCATCCGCCTGACACACCGCCGCAAGGAAGGTGTTGATATAGGCCGAGAGCAGACACACCCCCATCCCGGCAATGCAGAACAGGAAAAAGCGGAGCTGCCGCCTGCCCATGCACAGGGCAGCCACCAGTAGGGGAGATACCATGCAGAGGAAGATGTTTTCGATGTAGGTCACGCTTCCACCGCCTTTCTCGTGGCGGGCAGCAGCCCCAGAATCGCAAGCGTCAGCAGCATATCGCACCAGAAGGTGGGGCTTGCCGGTGAGGTATCCGGCCAAAAGCAGCCCACCGTCCACAGCAGATATTCCGAACCGGCAAAGCACAGCACGCCGATGTGGAAAAACCGCATATTCCGTGCCGTGCCTGTCTGTCCCTTGGCGTAGACCAGCCCCCGAATGGCGCAGTAAGAGAGAACGATCATCATGCCGCACCAGATCAGGTTGGAGAGAATATCCCCGAAGGTGCAGTAGAACACCAGCAGCGGCACGCCGAAAGCAGGCGCAAGCCATGCCCTGCGGCAGCGGAAGCTGCGCTCATCTGCTCCTGCCAGCGCTGCTTGCAAAATGCGCAGGAAAATTACGCTGGCCACCCAGCCGAACTCCGACACATAGAAAACGCGCGGTGTGGTATCGAACAGCAGCAGATACAGCGTCCAGTAGAGCGCACCGAGGGCAAAGCAGCCATAGAAGCACAGCAGCAGAAAATACACCTGTCGCCCACTTTTTCGGTAGGAGATACCCGAGAGCAGCGCGCCGACAAACGTGGTCAGCAGTTGCAGCAGGTTCTCAATCAGCTCCATGCGCATCCTCGCTTTCCCTGTTCTGCCCGTCTTCACAGCTCATCTGTCGCAGCCGGAAGCACAGAACCGTTACGCATACGCCGAGTAAAAACGCCAAAAGTCCGATGACGATGTAGCCCAAAGCCGCGCTGCCGCCGTACATACTGGCTGCCGTTTCAAAGCCCACATAATCGCCTGTCTGGATTTTCGCGGCAATGCCGGGCATGGCGAGGGACGCGCCGATGAGCAGCACAAGGCACGCCGCCACCGCGGAAGCCATGGTGATCGTATTGCGCCGCAGCCGTTTCTCCCGCTCCATTTTGGCAATGCGCCGCTTTGTCTCCGCGACGCGCTCCTCATGACTCCGCATTTGTGATTCCCTCCCGTTCTAAGAGCCTTCGCAGACTTTCTTTTCCGCGATACACCATGTTGGTGATCTGCTTCACCGTTTTTCCTGTGACCTCCGCCGCCTGCGCGTAGCTCATGCCTTCAAAATAGGTGAGGTACAAAACCTCCCGGTAGTCCGGGTTCATTTCATCCATGCAGAAGTGCAAGACGCGGTTTCGCTCCTCCGTCTGTATGACCTCCTCTGCCAGCAGCCGCCCCTCCGGCTCGCCGGTCAGCGCATCGAGGCTGAACAGCGGCTTTCGTTTGCTCTTGTGGCGCAGCGCCATGTGCCGCGCCGCCTTATAGAGATACGCCTTGAAGCCGCCGTCCCGGATGCGGGGCTTTTTGGTGAACAGATAGGCGAAAACATCTAGCATCAGCTCCTCCGCCTCGTGAACGTCGTGCAGATAGCCGTCGATATACAGGGTCAGCGGGTCGCCGTATTTTTTCATCAGGGCATTAAGCCCTTCGTCGTCGCCGCTCAGATATTGGCGGTACAAAGCCTCGTCGCAGGTCATAGCGTTCACTTCCTTTTTGCGGATGCTTCAAATGCAGCCGGGTGTCCGTCAGGTGCTTGTCCTGCCGGAATCGCGGTGCTGCTTCTGAAAGCGCGGGTCGGACGGCTTTTCCACGTTTTCCGGGATCGCCCATGAACGCCCGAACCGGGACGCACCAGGGATCCGCCCCTCGGCGCAATACTGATTGACCCGCCGCTCCGACACGCCCCAACGGTAAGACGCCTCCCGAATGGAGATATAGTCCTTGATCCCGTTCATTACCGCACCTCCGCATGGATAATACTTAACATGATACATTGTATACGAATATCCGAAGAAACACAAGGTGTCCGGCGAAGTGGGCAGCGAAAGGTTACGGATAGGAGCGACATTTTTTTGAAAAAGTCCTCCGAAATCTGGCCAAAACGCCCTGTTCAGATTGTAGTATGGGTAGAAGGAGAAATACGGGGGTACGAAGTAGTCAGCAAGCACAGCAAGCGAGTACCCGCTTGCGGATTTTGAGATTTTCAGGTCCCTTGCCCGAACAGTCAAAATTGCTTGTTGGGGCGCGGGTCTCCGGTGGAGACCTCAAAGCGTGAAGCGCTTTGAAGCGCCGACCGCCGAGCGTCAGAAGGCGCGGCGGGAGGAGCAGGACTACGCCGCCGTGCGCCGGAACGTGGAGGAGTTCCTGTCCCCACCCCGGCAGGCGCCGGCACGGCAGAAGGATATGGAGCTGGAATGACCCCTGGGACAAACTTTTTGCCGCGATCTGCGTTTTCCCCTGGGTCTTTGCCGAAACGTCAGATATAATGAAGATACAAACGATTTTGAAGGAGGCGAACCCCATGACAAGAGGCGAGGCATTGCCGCTCTTTTTTACTGTTCTGTCTACCATATAGTAGCCTGCACAGTAGCCTCAATTTTACTCCGTTAAAGCAACCCTTGAAAAAGTAACAAAAAACCGCCCGTTCCAACGGAACAGACGGTTATCAGTGGTACGCCCGGTGCGATTCGAACGCATGGCCTTTGGAGTCGGAGCGGTGAGCTTTGAGAGCTAACGTTCGAATTTACGGTGAAAAGTATATGAAAATAAGGGATTTACGGATATTTTCGCCTTGTGTGACAGGGTGGATACCGCTGCTCAGAGTCGCCCGGTCGCCTGAATAGTCGCCTCAGGATAGGTTGAGGTTGTAGCTCTTTATATCTCATGATAAACTGTCACACCAAGAAAATCAACATTCATATTCTTTAGTAGTGACTTAGATTTGGCTCAGTGTTTAACTGAGAGAAAAACGTATGCAATCCGTCGATAATTTAATTTTTGAATTGCAGATCAGTCAATTTGATGTTATGATAAATATCACAAGGGACTATATTGAAAATATAAAATAATTAATTTATATTCTAAATTTATGTATTGATAAAATAAAAGGAGTACCCTTATGACAATATCAGAACAGATTAAAGTGCTTTGCGTGCGCTGCAATATCAGTGTCGCAGAGTTGGCAAGGCGTATGGGGACTACCCCTCAAAATTTTAACTCAAAAATGAAACGAGAGAGTTTTACAATCTCTGATTTAGAATATCTGGCAGAAACATTGGGGTGTTCTTTTGAACGCTATTTTGTCCTTCTAGATGGAGAAAAGGTTTAATGGGAGGATATGCATGAATTTATTACGTTTTAAAGATAATGCCTCAAATCGGGACGTGATTTCCCTATTTTCTGGTGCAATGGGGCTGGATATTGGCCTTTCAAAAGCTGGCCTCAATATCGTAATTGGACAGGACTTTGATCCTTCTTGTGTCGCAACTATGCGTGCCAATGGGCATAAAGTTTTGGGTGGTGACATCCGTAAAATTAATGAAGCAGATTTATTGGAACAGACTGGATTGGCACAGGGAGAGCCTTTCCTGATTTGCGGGGGACCACCCTGCCAGCCATTTTCTACTGCTGGTAAGCGGCTGGGGATTAACGACCCGAGGGGCAGTCTATTTATGGATTTTATCCGTATGATTGACTATATTCGTCCCCGTTTTTTCATTATGGAAAATGTAAAAGGGATTATGTCTGCTCCGTTAAAGCATATGCCACTTGCAGAGCGTGATAAAAACGATCCTAAACAGCATTTAGGAACTGTATTAGATGTTATCCTCTCTGAATTTAACAAATTAGGATACAAAACAGTGTATGGGATTTTGGATGCCGTCAATTATGGTGTACCTCAATTCCGAGAACGGTTTGTGTTAATTGGAAGTCGGGACAATGAAGATATTTTTCTGCCATTCCCGACGCACTTTCAGATGCACCAAGACTCGCAATACCGCTGGCGTACCTTGAATGATACAATCCGAGATTTGGAAAATAATTGTGGGGAATGTGCTGCCTTTAGTAAAGACCGCCTTGCATATCTCCGTCTTGTCCCGGAAGGCGGAAATTGGCGTGACCTACCGGAAGATATTCGGGAAGAAGCATGGGCGGTGCCTATAGCTCCGGCGGCGGAAAAGTTGGTTTTTATCGGAGATTATCTTATAGCCAGCCTTCACCAACTTTAGTAACCTCGCCAGTGCAAAAAGCAACCATGATGTGTCATCCGACCCAAGACAGGCCTTTGAGTATCCGGGAATATGCCCGTATCCAGCAGTTCCCTGATGATTGGCGGTTCATAGGGACAAGCGTGGCAAAATACAGGCAAATTGGCAATGCTGTACCGGTTGGACTGGCATTGGCATTGGGAAATGCTGTACTTTCTGTTGCAGATCAATCCGCTGAAATCCGCACAAAACGTTTTAGAGGAACAGACATCCATCAAAAACTGAAACAAGCTATCGAAATAGGAGGAAACTATTATGCCAATAAATAGCAATTACAATGAGGAAGCTATCGTAAAAGCAATTGCAACTGCATTGGATAATTTTTACACTAACTTAATCGGCAATATTGACAAGCTCAACATCAAAAAAGTTATGAAGCGCAAGAATCCGTACCTATTCCGGGCGAAGGCTATGAATGGGGCTGCACAAATTATTGACGCAATCCTCGCTGCCTTTGTCTCATCATCCGAGGAAACAATATTTGGAAATGTTTTCTTTGAACCTATTGCTACCGCTGCTGCACAAGGACAGAAAGCATTGGCAGAAGGCGTTGACATTATGGTGGAGCGCGACAATACCATTTATGCTATCGCTGTAAAATCTGGCACAAGCGTTTTTAATGCGGACAGCCGCAAGAAACAGGAACAGAATTTCATGGCGGCAAGCAAACTGGCGCAGCAGGCGAAGAAACGCTTCGTCCCGATTGTTGGTTACGGTTATGGAAAGAAGAAAGCTTCCAACCGCGGGCTTCCCAAGTTCTATATGGAATTGGCAGGCAAGGATTTCTGGACGGAATTAACCGGAGATGAAGAATTCTACATAAAGCTAATCCGTTTCATGGACAGGCTGCCAGAGAAATATGTGGAAGAATTCGATGCTTCCTATCAAAAAGCTTCAAACCGGCTCGTTCGTGAGTTCACCCAAGAGTTTTGCTTTGAGGATGGTAGTATTGACTGGGAGAAGCTTGTTAAATTCAACTCTGGAAATTAACATCGGAGGGATAAGGCATGAGAGATGCACTAAAGAATGCTATACATAATGCAATTTTATTTGAATGCAAATTGCCGCATCAAGAAAGTGGCGTAGATAAATCGTGCCTTTCTTCCCAAAATGATATTTGTTTCAGTAATTCTAACCCCCAAGAAGTTTCCAAAATTATCTATAATGGTATTGTGGAATTTGCAATCAACGAATATGAAATTGATTACACTGCTTTAGAGCGTGAACAGCGAAAAGCTATTCTTAGCCGTATCCGTTATAACCCAGAAGCATCTGAGGATACCAAGCTGAAGTATGGTTTTTATGGTGAAGTACTCTTGGATTTAATCTTGCGTGTGTTTTTAAATACGAGTGTTCTTGCCGCACGAGGATATTTTTATTCTCCTATTGAAAATAGCGAGGCTAAAGGTTTTGATGCTTTTCATTTAATGGAAAGAGAAGGAAATATTGACTTATGGTTTGGAGAAGCAAAATTCTATGTGCAATATAAAAGCGCAATAACCCCTGTGATGGAAAAATTAAGCACTTCACTTTCTGATGGATATTTGAATCGAAATTTACTTGCAATCATAGATGAGCGCCTCCATATCTCAACACACAATGAACAACTTGAAAACTTGTTAAATTCATGGGAAGAAAATCCGGATATTAATCTGTCACAAGAAATAAAGAATAGAGGAATTCGGCTAATATACCCTATATTTATTGCTTATCAAAAAAATAGAACTGATCAATATCATCAGAGCATAAAAAAGTGTATTGAGCATATTGCTTCAGAATATACACGGCTTAATATTATTGTACCCGCTTCGTTTGACTACCGGTTATTTTTTATTTTTTTACCACTGTCGGAAGTTAAGCAAATCAAGGAGAATGTGATAAAATGGATAGACTCACGAGAACCGCTAATATAATTAAAGCGTACTATTCATACAAAAAGAATTCAGATGCTGCAACTTTTGTAAAAGAAGTATGTGGCTTTTTTGACTTTATAAAAAATGAGCCTATCTCTGAAGCGGATATGAATTTCCTTATATTTTTGGCTAATGAAGCGGGGATCCCGCAATATTTTGACTTGTTCAAAGATAAGTTTACAGATTGCCGTATATCTGATGAAAATATCAAAACACTTACCATAAGTGCTCTATTTCATGATGCCAGCCTTATTAGAGGAAATAGCAAATTACATCGGTATCAAAAGAATGTTCTTGACAGTTTTAAAATCGGGCAACAAAATCGTTTTGTTTTGACTGCACCTACTTCTTTTGGGAAGACCTTTTTGGTATATGAAATTATACAAAAGATGGAGTATCAGAATGTCCTTTTGATTTTTCCGGCAATTAGCCTTTTATCCGAAAATTACACCCGTTTATGCAAGTTGGACACATTTCAATCATATAAGATTCATTCCCTAAGCGAAGAAGAATTTAGTCTATCCGAAAGAAACATCTTTATTTTTACACCCGAACGGTTCTTGTCGTTTATGGATTCGCATCAACACCTTCACTTTGATTTTGCCTTTATTGATGAGGTTTACAAAATTGATAACAGTTTTATCATTGATCCGGAAACATCTGGCGAAAACGAACGTGATACCGCGTACCGTTTAGCATTGGAATTTATTTGTAATTTGACAAGCGATATGCTATTAGCTGGTCCATATATGGCACTTCCCCGACCCAGTACACAGCAGCATAAATCGTTTAATAATTTTGCGAAAGATAATGGGTTTTCTTTTTTACGTTACAATCAATTTGAAATTGTTTCAAAGGAATACACAACAGTAAAAGGTAAACGTCAATATCATATAGATGAAATCCCAGTAGAAATTGGTTCTATAAGTAAAGGGCAGAAAATTGCCAATATAATTAAATCGTTAAGTACGCCTAAAGAAAATACGATTATTTATTGTGGCAGAAGAGCCGATACAGAAATGTATGCCAGAACTTTATTAAGGGATCAAATGCTGATTTCTTCTTTTCAAGAAACTTGTTCAGGGATAGAAAGTTCTACTTATGAAATATTTTTAAATCATTTGGAACACACATTTGGCAATGATTGGATTGTATTAAAAGCATTGAAAGGCCGGATAGGTATCCATCACAGCCTTATCCCCAAATACATCCAAAAAGAAATTATAAATTTATTTAATGAGGGGACATTACTATGCCTCTTTTCGACTACGACTATCACTGAAGGCGTAAACACTTCAGCAAAAAACATAATTATTACATCAAACAAAAAGGGCATAAAACCTCTACGGCAATTTGATGCTAAAAATATAGCTGGTCGTGCGGGTAGGTTTTACCAACACTATTCTGGAAGAGTTATAGATTTAAATAATAATTTTGAGGAAATTGTGAATGGACAACCTGAAATACTGGAACATAAAAACTATGATATAACTTTCCCGAAAACGGATGTTGATTACCAGATAACAAAAGATAAATATTTATCTGAAGTTGAACGCCAAGATAAAGAAGATATCCAAGCTCAGATTATTGCATCTGAAATCCCATCAGATGTATTTGATTGTTTCCGGGTTGTTGGACCAAAAGATAAATTAACACTATACGGTTATATTTCAAGTGTGCCATGGTGGACTATTGAAG
Source organism: Butyricicoccus sp. OF10-2 (assembly GCF_003481925.1). Lineage (NCBI taxonomy): Bacteria > Bacillati > Bacillota > Clostridia > Eubacteriales > Butyricicoccaceae > Butyricicoccus > Butyricicoccus sp. OF10-2. Next base: position 23,518 of record NZ_QUMC01000026.1, read on the forward strand.
ATATTAAACGTGTTTCAATAACATTGGCAGGCAGCAATGCACACCGACTATATTGGCCCGGATTTCAAGCCATTATGGATATTATCTTGCCCGTTGTACGCGAAGAAAAACTTAAACAACTTATTGCAATACGAGTGGGACAGAATCAGTACTCATTGATAACAAGTCTATTGAGTTCATATCTTTCAGGTGGTTTTCTTTCAATGGTACAATATTATGTTGGGCGGAACGATAATCCAAAAACAAAGGATGAAGCAATGCGGCAAGTAGCTGACTTCGTTTACAATGTCTTTAAGTATCATTTAGTAAAATATCTCGGCCTTTTTGATGTATTCTTCCGATATCAAATTTCAAAGTCAGAGAATATCGCTATGGAAGATGTGGCTGGATTGGGGTTACTTCTTCAAAAACTTGAATACAATGCCCTTTCTCCCAATGCACGTAAAGTAAGTGATTATGGAGTTCCGTTTAAACTGATAGACTGTTATGATAGTAAAACGCCGTATGATAAAGGGCAATTTGACGCTTATGAACAGCGCATTGATCGAGAGATAAGTCGACTATTTAAAGAATAGTTTATATACCTGTTGCTACTTCAGAAATTGCCCAATCTTTTGTCAAAAACAGGTGTTTTCAACAGCAAAATTTCATTTTATCTACTGACTGTGCCCGCCGGTATAACACACTACGCGTTACAAGTATCAAAGATAAAAAATAATATTATTGCTTTTCCATCAATATAAAATTCAGAAGCAGAACCACTTTTGCCATATAAGTCGAAAGGTGGTTCTGTGAATTATACTGCTAAAGCTATTGCAATAAATTCTCAAATCCTTTATTGCTGAGAGTAATACTCATAATTATTGTAGCAAATCAACATAATTTTGTCTATTGAACTTCCAACAACTACACACAAAAATACTTGAAATATAGCTAAAATAATGGAATAATGCCTGTTTAATCTAATTTATGGGGTATTATTTTTTTACAACCTTTCAACAGAAGTATAAATACTTTTGCTGGGAGGTTTTTATTTTGGGCAAGAAGGTTCGTAAGTATAAAAATGTAGAAATCGTGTTAGAGCCGGATGGTTTCTCCATTCATACCATAGAGTTCTCTCGTAAGGTATCTCAAACCGAATGGAAGCAAATCAAAAGCGATTTATACGACTATAATGAGCAATACTCTGAAAATATCATCCATCCGGATGGTTTATATCATGGCTGTCATATCTGTACGCAATATGCAGAAGCAGGTATACGCATTCGTTTAGACATATAAAAGACAAAAACGAAACAAAAGGTCACTACATTCGTATGATTATCAATCCACGCAGATTGATTTTTATGGACACGACATATCTTGGTATCCTACCCAACGAAGAAGAAAGTATTGAGCTGCTGGAGAAATGCTTTCGAGAAGTGCTGAAAAAGTCGCCGTTTGATGGTGATATTTCGCATTATTATCTTTCCAGAGTGGATTTGTGTACCAATATTCGCTGCAGTAATAAGAAAGTATTTCGTGAACTTGTTCGTGTGCTACGAAAGACTGCTACCCCAAAGAAGTATCAGCGGTTATTCTACCAGAATAAGAACAAAAAGAAGGCGAATCAGTACAATAAACATTATATTCGCCTTGCCTGTGGACAGCAGGAGTTGGTAATCTACGATAAGACTTATCAGTTGATTGAGAATAATCTGGTGATCGACTATGAGGATCTTCCTGCAGGTGTGCTGCGTGTAGAGGTTCACTATGGACGCGATAAACTGCGGAGTATTGAGAATAAATACAAAGCTGATGACCCGCTCGATCTCCTATGGCTGCTGATGCAGGAAAGTGAGGAGCGAATCCTGCAACTCGTTGAAAAATGTTATCCTGACCTGCCTTATCTGAGCTATGAGGATGGCCAGCAGGCTATTCAGAATTCATCATTACACGCTGATACCAAAGAGCAGATGCTCACACTTCTGGACCAAATGCAGCGTAAACAGACGATTGATAAGGCAGTGCAGTATATGGAGAAGAAAGGCTACAAGACAAAGAGCTTATTGAAACGCTTTCAGTCGCTTGGGTTGAATCCTATTCCGCTGCGCAAAGGGTATGCGGCTAAAAGAATGCCAAGCCTGCTGTATATCCTAAAATCAGTCGGAACACAGCCGGTGAAAATCGAACTTGCGTATTGGAAGCAGAAATAGTCCATATAAAGGGCGTTCTTGACTTGTTTGCGCTTCGGAAAATTGCAAATTATAGCAGTTAATAACGAACATTAGAATAAGTATACTCGAATTACGGTGAAATACGATTTTCGCTCTGATTTAAGGAGATTTTTATGATGTACGATGAGATTTTAACTGTTAAGGAAACCGCCGTCCTGCTCAAGACAACACGCCAGCAGGTTCGAAAGATGATCGCAAACGAAGAACTCCCTGCCGTGAAGGTTGGCAGGGAGTGGAGGATTCCATCGGCAAGTATACGCATGTTTATCGAAGAAAATCTCGGATAAATTTGCTATTGTTAGTGTTGGAAATCAAGGAATTTATATACCGGCGTATCGAGTGCTTGCGCGATTCGCAGGAGTGTTGTCAGTGAAATTGGCTTATACATTCCGGCAGCTTCAATTTGACCAATATATGAGGTTGCAACGCCTAGCTTTTCTGCTAGTTTTTCCTGTGTATATCCTTGTAACTTGCGATAATACGCAATTTTAAGCCCTATTTGCTTGTATTCCTGTTCAAATTCATATTTCATTGGGTGCACCTCATGGCTCTATTCTACCGATTATGTGCTCCATTTCATATTCTATAAATATATTGCAATTATAACTGTATAAGTTACAATTAAGAATGTAGAAGTTGGAAATATATTTTTTAAGGAAGGGACAGTAGGTGTCCACCCTTTATGATATACTATGATTAACAACGATGCGGAGGTGAGAATAGAATGAAAGATGCATCGTCAGCGAAATCTTGGCGCTTATTGGACATTTATTCACGACTTGTTAATGGCGAGCAATTGAAGAAATCGGAATTGGCGCTGCAATATCAGGTTTCTGAGAAAAGCATACAGCGTGATATGAGTTCATTGCGTGATTTTATGGAAGAACGAGATCTGTCACAAGAACTTATTTACGATACAAAGCAATCAGCCTATCATCTGATTGCTCGTCGCAAGCATGGTCTTTGTGAGGGCGAAATGCTAGCCGTCGGCAAAATATTATTGGATAGTCGCTCCCTGCGAAGAGATGAAATGCTTCCGATGTTGGAGCGTTTAATCAATTGCTGCATTCCAAATGCCAAACGTAAGCCCATTAAGGATCTGCTGCTGAATGAGGAATATCACTATATTGAACCACAACACGGGAAGCATTTATTCAATCTTTTATGGTCTTTGGGCCAAGCAATCCAGGCTCATCAAGTGCTTCGCATCCAATATATGAAACAAGATGCTTCATGCGTTAAACGTGAGATTGAACCTGTTGGATTGATGTTCTCCGAATTTTATTTTTACCTTGTGGGTTTTATTCAAAATATCAATAAGGAACAGTCTTTTCAAAATCCAGCAGATACATTCCCTACTATTTATCGTGTTGACCGCATCAATGAGCTGTATGTGCTGGATAAACACTTTACTCTGCCATATAGTAATCGGTTTGAAGAAGGCGAGTTTCGTAAACGCATTCAGTTCATGTATGGAGGAAGGCTGCAAACGGTGCATTTCCGCTATGTTGGGCCATCAATCGAAGCCATACTGGATCGTTTGCCTACGGCTGAGGTCAAACCGTCTTCAGATAGAGGATGGGATGTTTCTGCTGAGATATTTGGTACAGGTATTGAAATGTGGATTCGTAGTCAAGGTACATATGTTACAGATTTTCAATATCAATAGCAACAATATAAGGGGATGTAAAAATGAGCGAAAGTACACTTGAGCGTTTAGGATATGGAATGATTGGCGCTGATAATCATGCGGTTTCACGTGAACAACGCATCGCGCAAACACCGGTAAGTAATGTTCTTTGGTCCGGAAAACGAGGTTGTTCTCAATGTTATCCAACGGATGATTACTCCCAAAAGGTACTTGCGCAATATAATCGTATGTATGTTTCCTATAATCTCTCGGCCGAACCTGATTTTAGCTTTTGTTCACAAGCGAGTGTGAAAATTAGCAATATGAGTGCTGATCGAGCAAAAAACTTCGGCAGTGCGGAAAAACGACTATTGAATACAAGTTGGGCCAAGGAAAGAGAAATCAGTAATTTATCTCAATTTGAAGAATACAGAAAAAAGAATAATTTAACATGGCACGAGTGCAGTGATGGTGTCACTATGCAATTAGTTCCCAACGAAATCAATTCACGTTTTGGACATTCGGGCGGCGTGGCAGAGCATAAGGAGTTTGACAACTCGATTGATATTACTTCTTCACGTTCGATTCAAAAATCGATAGCAAAGACTAAATTATATGCTGGGCAGGGCGCTGTTATTGTCTCGCAAAGTCTAGAAAAATCTATCGAGGCAGGAAAGGGAGCCGCTCTTGTCGCCTGCACAGTCTCTAGTCTAAATAATATCGCACAGGTTGCTTCGGGCGAAAAAAGTTTTGAAGATGCGGCCAAAGATATATTAACCGATACTGCAGGTAGCTTTGCTAGCGCTGCTGGTATACAAATGACACAAGACTTGGTAACGCAGTTTGCACAGAATATGGGAGCCGAACAATTAGCCAAATTTGCATCTGCACCTGTCCCAACTCAGGAGATTGCTATGGTTGTTATGACTGCTACGACTATTGAGAGATATCTTGATGGTAATATCTCTGCTGAAGACTGTGCTTTTCAATTGATTTCTAGCGGTATGGGCACACTTGCATACAGCCTTGGCGCATCAATAGGTGGGCCGATTGGTGGTATACTCGCTTCAACTGTCATGACACAAATTACAATCACTATTGAGCGGTATCGACAGGAAAAGAAAATAGAAAAAGCGCGTGATGCAGAAATTCGGCATGTTTTGTCTTGGGCACAGGCAGAAATGGCATGTCAACAGGACAATTTGCGTGATTATGTACATGAAGAACTTGGTCGGTGGGATACTGCCATCGATAGCGGATTTCAAACGATTATGGACGCAACCATGGCTAATGATGCTGATGGCATTGCAGCAGGACTGGATACCATTATGAATCTGTTTGGCACACAGGTAAAATATAAAAGTCTTTCTGAGTTTGAAAAAGATTTTTTCTCGGATACATCTACGGTTCTGACACTTTGAATAGGTGATGGATATGATACTAGAAGCAGCATTTGGATATTCTATCTGGCAGATGGTTAAAGCCAACAGCATAGATGAGAAAACATTAAAAACCTTGGAAAAGGCACATATGACCTATCAGGATGCATTAGCATCATTCGATCAGCATAAAAGTGATGCAGACGGGAAACTGGTAAAGCTTATTAATCGCAAAAAGGCTATGCTGAATAATCATATGACTAAGTTTATCAATGTTTATCAGCAGATCCAGCAGATCGATTTTCGCCCTGGAGAAGGTATTCTGGAGCTGGACCGCAGCAGTTTTACCGTTAATGATGCCGGTGTTATTCGGACAATGATTACCACTTCAATGCATCCAATGAGCGATAAAGAGATGGCTGTCAAATGGCTTATGGGAGGTCTGGGTACCGCAATTTTAGACGATTCCAAACGCAATGCTGCCATCGCGGATAATCAGCGGCGCATTGCCAATACGATGAAGACACAGCTCAAAACGATGGAGATCGCGGTAGATGCAATTGGCGCACGCGCAGATCAGATTTCTAATCTGTTGTCGAAATTCGGATTGCTATTTGGGAAATCGATTAGCGCCACGGTTCAGGTCATTCAGAAAAATGGAACAAATCATCGCCGATATGATCATGATGACTGCCAAGTTTTAATGACCTGCGTTAATTTCGCCAAAGCAATTAAAGACATTTTGGATGTCCCGATTTTATCTGCCGATGGCTCTGTAACCGAAGCATCACTGCAGGCTTTTGAGCAGGGCACATCTCTGTTGCATGAATTTGAAAATCAAGTGAGGTATTTGCGATGAAAAAGTTTTGTGTATCTAAGGATTGTAATGCGTGTGGTGAATGCATTCTCCAAACCGATCTTTTGATTGAGGATGCAGCTGGATATGCTGTTCCGGTTGCAGATGGTTATATTAAAGCTGAAAATTTAGAGAAGGCACAGGCAGTCGTTGCTGCATGCCCGGCTCATGCGCTTTCGATTGTCGAACAGGCGGATATCGTTTTGGATGCGGATAAAATGGGGGCTGCTTTGGAAAAGAAGCTGAAAGCGATCGACATTCCTTCGGTATCGAGTTCAGAGCTGCGTTTTGACGAAGATGATTACCAGGTATCTGCCGGTTATGCTGATGGTGAGTACGATTATAAATACTCATCTTGGGACAAGGCTGTTTCTGCAGGCGCACAGCGTTTTCGTCAAGTATTCTGGAGCCGAAGAAGCGATTATGTGCTGGCTTATCTGTCGCAGTATAAGTCCAAGGTACTGCGCCCGTATTACGATTTTAGTAATCCTGATAAAACCTATTACGCACAATTCAGCAAAAAGATTGAAGAAGTTCTCAAAGCAGCCAAGGCAGAACTTTCGGCAGCAAGCGAAAACGACTCGGTTCTTTCTGTTGATTTTACAGAATTCCGTCCTGAGAAAAGTAAGGATTTCCAGACCAGTTTTGCTTGCTCTATGGACTATATTGGAGATGCCAGCTATGTCAAAGAGTTTCTCGATGACTTTGAACGCGATTCGTATAATCGGCTGAGTAGCTATGAAGATGAAATCTGCGCAGAAGGGCGTGAAGAGTATGCTGGACATGGTTGGCTGGGGGACAAATACAAAACCATTTATCGTTTCAAGGATGTTAACGAGACTGGCAAAAGGTTAGTTGATCATATCGGATCGAAATTATCCGTTTGCGGTGTCAGTGAGGGTTATCACTTGCGCTGTATTGATGATATTGCCGATGATCAGGTTGAAAGCGCAATTAAGCAGTACAGGGAAATCGTAAGCAAAGCAATCGATCACAAGGTTGCCATATATCGAGAAGCAGTTCAAAAATGTGCAAAGGGGGTCAAGGCTGACGCCGATCGAAAAAGAACTTAAAATTTTGAACGATAAGAAGAATTTACATAAGGCGAATCCTGCAAAAACGCTTCGATATATCCCGGTATCGAAAAACATAGCTGATCAAATTTTTCAATGTGTTATGAAAAATTCCTGGCAAACCAGAACATATCTGGAAACCCCTACATATATAGCGTATCTTCAGGGCCCGGATGAAAACAATCCAGAAATAGGCGATGCCAACATGGCGATTGAAAGCACGGTAATCTGTGCAGTTCATAAGAAAAGCGGAGAGCAAACAGAAATCCCGCTTACACATATCCTCGACGAAAAGTGGAAAATTCGTTTTAATAAAACAAGTTGCTGTACGCAAGGTGACACTCTATATATCACAATTTCTTATGGAGAATTCAGTCCAACACGATTCAGAAGCCGGGATACTATGTGCAAGATTTTGGCTGTTGATTTATCTACATCAGAAGCATACTTTTTGGAACCGAAGTTTCAAATGTTTGAACCTTCTCGTCGATTAGACGAGGTACATCTTAGCATTACCGATGACCAGCTAATCGTTTGTGTATATGACTCTGGCCTAAGCGAGGCGGATTTGGATGAAGATGAAACTTTACAGAATCGCGCGTTTGGGGTTCATTTAGATTCAGCTGAACATATATTTGAATTGAATCCTCCTGTGGAGTTCTGCGATGTTTTCGCATATCAGCATCATGTACTATTGCTTGGGCGCGATGGTCAAATTTATAGATATGATATAATGGCGCAAAAGTGTATACCTTATGTTGATTTCAAAGGGCATGGAATTGATGAACTGGAATATTTTCCGATCATATACAAAATGCTTCAAATTGAAAGGGGATACCTTTTGATTGCGAGATATGGTGATCGGTATCAAATGTTCCGTTTGGCCAAGAATTTTGAAGTGCTATATGATTTTTCTTCAGTTTTTGTTGCCAATAATCGAATAATCGCTATTGATGATGAAGGGGATTATTGCACTATCGACCAATATGCTTTGCAAACAGGCGAACGGATTGAGAATAGTGCACTGTATGAGTTTCCTGAAGAGAGCAGTATCTCTGAAAATTTTTTGTTATTAGGCGATTGGCTTTACCAAGCTATTATAGATTCGACTACAGCATATACACTGAGTTTGAAATCTTCTACTACTTGGAAACATATCTAATACCGATTGTGTAATTTTCTCCGTATTTGATGACAAAAGAAGTATATATTATATCTATAGAAGCACCCGGAAATATTCCGGGTGCTTTATTATTTCATCAGAGAAGGAGTACGAAAATGTTTGAAAATCAAAAATTCTTGACACATGGTATCACAGCACAGCTACCATTATGGATGATCAATATGTTGTGGCTTATGATACTGACCATGGAGGTATCCGAGAAAGACTACTTGCAGGTATTCACGCTGACGAAAGCGCCGACCGGTCAGCACATCGTCCACGAGCAGGAGCAGCCGCCGTACCGTTACGAGCTCGATGTACCGTGTGACGATGCCGTAGATGCGAAGGTGTTCGTGATTGATGATTTGACGCATTCTACTATGCTGCTTGCCGAAGAGTATTAACATTCACCAAACGAAATGGAGGAACAACCAATGAAGGAAACGAGAATTTGTGCAAACTGCGGTGCAGAGCACCCGATCGACGAAATGTTCCAAGTAGAGAATGACTGGATCTGCGAGGACTGCGCCGACCGGTTGACCGTAATCTGCGACCACTGCAACGAACGGATTTATGAGGAAAATGCCGTCGAGGATGACACGCACATACTCTGCGATCACTGCTTTGATGAGTACTATGTTCGCTGCGATGACTGTGGGCGTATTATCCACCGCGACCGCACGTACTGGGACGGTGACGATAACGCTTACTGCGCGTCCTGCTGGGACGAGCACTGCGAGGTCATCCACGAATACAGCTATACGCCCGACCTTGTATTCCACGGCAAAGGCCTGCGGCATTTCGGCGTGGAGCTCGAAATCGATGACGGCGGCACGGTTAACAGCAACGCGCAAAAGCTGCTCGACATCGCGAACGCCAACGCCGAAAATCTCTACATCAAGACGGACGGCAGTCTGGATGAAGGTCTTGAGCTTGTTACCCATCCAATGACGCTCGAGTATCACTTGAACGAAATGCCGTGGGCGGAGGTGTTGCGTAAAGCGCAGAGCATGGGGTACCTCAGCCACGCGGCCGGAACCTGCGGACTTCATGTTCACATCTCCCGCTTGACGTTCGGCTGTACATATGAGCAGCAGGAAGCTGCGATTGCCCGCCTGCTGTACTTCGTCGAGAAGTTCTGGGCGGAGCTGCTGCGGTTCAGCCGCCGCACGCAGTCCCAGATGAACCGCTGGGCGGCGCGGTACGGCATTCGCCTTACGCCGTCCGAACAGATGAGCCATGCGAAAAATTCCTGCGCTGGACGTTATACGGCGGTAAATCTTACGAACGCGGATACAGTAGAAATCCGCATGTTCCGCGGCACGCTCAAGCTGAATACCCTCAAAGCCACCTTGCAGATGGTCAACCATCTCGTCGAGGTGGCTGTTTCTATGTCTGACAATCAGGTGCAGGACATGAGCTGGTTCGACTTTCTGGACAACATCACCGAACCCGAACTTATCCAGTATCTCAAAGAGCGCCGCCTTTACGTTAATGAACCTGTTAATGCCAACACGGAGGAGGCTTAAAATATGTGCAGTTTGTTTGGTTTAATCGACTTTAAGGAGTGCCTGAGTACCCATACGAAGAACAAAATCCTGAATACCCTCGCAAGAGAATGTCAGGTACGCGGCACGGACGCGACCGGTATCGCGTACAATTGCAACGACCGCCTGCGTATCTACAAGCGTCCGATTCCCGCTCGGAAGATGAAAATCCACATCCCGCACGGCGTCCATGTCGTCATGGGGCACACCCGCATGACCACACAGGGCAATGCGCAGTTTAACCAGAATAACCACCCGTTCCTTGGTCATGTTGACGGCCGCAGCTTTGCGCTCGCGCATAATGGCATGCTGTGGAACGACAAAGAACTCCGTATAGAAGAAAGCCTTCCGCTCACGAGCGTTGAGACAGACAGCTACATTGCCGTTCAGCTTTTAGAGAAAAATAAAACCCTCGACTTCGGCAGCCTGCAAGCCATGGCTGAGAAGGTCGAGGGTTCTTTTGTGTTTACGGTACTGAATAAGGACAATTCTATCTGGTTCGTGGTCGGAGACAATCCGCTCTGCATCATGTTCTATGATGGCTTTCTGATTTACGCCTCGACGCAGGAAATTCTGTGCAAGGTTATCAAAAAGCTGAGATTGAAAGCGCCCACTGATATTCTGGAGCCACAGGAGGGCGAAATTATGAAAATCGACCGGAATGGCCGTATCACTACAGGCACTTTCACACCGCATACGACATTCGAGCACTGGTGGCGCAAATATCCCTTCTATCGCAGCTATTATGAGGACACGCCGACAGGCTATGATGACCTGTTTAGCGTGGCGAAGGCATTCGGCGTAACCGCCGATGAGGTGCAAGCACTTCTCGACTACGGATGTTCGGAGGAGGAGATCGAAGAGATGCTCTACGATCCTACTCTGTTGCACGAAATGACCGGAGAGTTGTTATACGCATACTGAGAGGAGGTGGAAACATGAATGCAGGAAAGATTATCCGCGATACCTTAGTCCTCATCGGCCTGTTGGCTGATATTCTCGACGAGGATTAAATGAACTGCTCTAGAAGTGTTTCAATAGGGTACACTCTATTGAAATGGTAAAAAGATGTGGCAATAGGGTCGATTTACGGCTTTTGAAATATGTCAGAATGTAGAGTGACCCTATTGCAAAGAATGGAGTGAAAAATTTGAAAATAGGCTACATCCGCGTCAGCACGGAGGACCAGAACACCGCCCGACAGGAAGTCCTGCTGCATGAGCTTGGCGTTGACGAAGTATTCATCGAAAAGGCCAGCGGCAAGAACGCCGATCGCCCGGAACTTACTCGAATGATGAATTACGTCCGTCAGGGGGACACCGTAATTGTTGAGTCCATTAGCCGTTTCGCTCGCAATACCCGCGACCTGCTTGACCTTGTGGAACGGCTGACCGAGAAGCAGGTGGAATTTGTCAGCCGTAAGGAGGCTATCGACACAACCACGCCCACCGGCAAGTTTATGCTTACCGTATTCGCGGCGGTCGCAGAGCTTGAGCGCGAATATATCCTTCAGCGCCAGCGAGAGGGTATTGCCATTGCCAAGACACAGGGCAAATACACCGGCCGCAAGCCACGGCCCTTGCCGGACAACTTCGAGCGAGTGGTCGCTCGCTGGCGTGCCGGAGAGATTACCGCGGCTGAGGCTATGCGGCAGACAGGGCTGAGGGCAAATACGTTTTACCGCAGATGTAATCAACATTCTTAAAATATTGGTGGGAATGGTGGGAAAATGCGCTATTCCCACCATTTATTCACTAAATACATGGCCGGAGAGAAATAACTCGGGTGGAAAAAGTCTTTCGGCTTTATTTAGAAGCTTATCATAGTAAGATACAAAAGCTCTTTGCCTCAAGGCAAATTCCAACACCATACATTCACAAAACAGTTTATTCTTGTCTCCCATAATATCACCGTCTGCGAACATTCGGGTAGGTGTAAAATGTAGATTTTCCCGTTCAACAATTTCCTTAAGCTTTGCCCGTCGTGCTTGTTCAGTCGGTTCGCAATTTATATACGCCGATATATAATTTTCGCCTTTTACCTTATCATCAAGAAGCGCATTAACTCTTGCTGTTAAACGATTTTTGGGAGGCAAATCACTATCATGCAAAAGGAGACTTGCAAGAGAATCAAGTATAGGATTTTCTCGTTGGTTCAATTGTGGAGTAAGCCATGAAGGAGCATTCATTAAACAATGATAGATATGATAGCGAATTAATCCACCTAAATCATCTATAAAATCGTTTGGACTTTCGCTGCAATTAAAATCATAAGGCTTTTGAACATTGGTGGCATAGAATGAAAAGCGATTATACTTTGACAATGCATAAAATTGGAACTTAGCATAGTCGAGATTTTCAGGTGGCAATAGATCTAGAAGGTGGTTAAATAGAATAATGTTGCATTTTTTTCTTGATGCTGTATTGGGATTCTGTTTATCAGGATCAACATCTTGCAAATCATTTTTACGTGATGTGGGTACACAAAATTTATATGTTTTTAATGTACCTTCGGCTAGTTTCGTTGTATATGTAGTAAAAAGCACCCATATCCATAACGCAACGGGAACTTGAAGCGAATCCTCCTCTAAGAGTAAATGTATCCAAGGCAATGAATTTTGTATAACTTCGATAGTGGATTTCAGGTAATTCCCGTAATCACGACAATATGCTTTTTTACAACAAGCCTCTACATAGTAATAGAACAACTTGGCTAGTTTTTGTTCATCTTCTGTATATAAAATATTTGCCATTCGCAAGGCATCGTTCTTTTTATGATGTAATTTACGGCAGGTGTTCATTGGGAGATGCACACCTTGCCTGACAAATTCTGTTCGACGTTCGAGAGCTGCGTTTATTCTGTCGATATTATGATGCCACCTGCTCCAGCTATCGTATAACGTGTTAGTAGGCATAAAGCCATGTTCACGAATAAACGGAGTGTTTTCTCGCAGTTGCCGTGTACCAGGTGTATCTTCTGGTGACTCATCTGGTAACTCACGCCCCCAAGCATCCATTAAATTAGGATACGCAGGATTGGCCAATGAACGGGAATAATTGAGGAAAAGAAAAACGCGATCACAGATTAACTTAATAAATAATTCTTGAGAAAGTTCAACGCTCTCAATATCGTTGACAAACAATTCTTTATCCCAGAAGTGACTAAAATCTTGATAGGCAATTTGCGAATGGAAGTCATTCCACTCATCAAACATTTTCTGACGAATTTCGTCATTTGTAATGACATCATGTGGAGCCCCCTGTCCTGACGTTCCACGGCGCCTGTGAAACAGGTACTCGAGGTGGGGGATTTGTTGGACTAACTGTTTGACATTTTGTGGAAGCATAGTATTCCTCCATTTGGATTAATTCTGATTCGATGTTTACGTGCTGAAAAATCTTTGTACTTTGCGAATAGATAGGCCTGTGATTTTCGCGTATAATTATTACCGTGATCACTTGAAGCGCTCACCCAAAGCCAACGCTGGTTTCAAGTAAGGCGTGGCTCTAAAGTGAGCACTCACCCTAGGGTACGTATCAACCCAGAGCGCGCTCGTCTATAATCCTAAGGAGGATTATGAGATGATAAATTCTATGAGCGAAATCGTTGATTCTGCGGCTCCGGCAAACGCGCAGGAGGAGCAGAATCGTTCCACACCTCTCTTTCCCTCTCGTATGCCGTTGTTCTATGAAGACAAGCCGCATAAGGGCAAAAAAAGAAAGAAAGGGAAAAAGCACAAGAAAAGTAAACACAGCAAGCAGAGTAAGAAATCGCGCGGAAATACCAGTAAGAACGATATTACTGCCTCTGTTATGAAGCAGGCGATGGACATGAGCTATCGCTGCGGCATGGCTGAGTTCAAAGTCGATCTGCTGGAAAAGATGATGAGGATGGGCGTGGCCATTAAGCGTGGTACTTTTAACGACTGCTTGGTAAACACCGGGCTGGAGCTGCTGTCCGATGGTGACAGCTGATGAACTTCACCGTTGCAGGTACCAGTCTGCTTAATAATGGCGAAGTCATCGCCAATTTTGTGCCGCGAATTCGCGGCGTATATTCTGCCGAACCCGAGGAGCCGCCTTGGCTGCTCCTCGAGGTAACGCGAGAAGGTGCACCGACGCAGACTATTGTCTGGCCTGCGGAGCAGCTAGACCAGTTGAACCTTGAAAAGTTAATTTTCGGTTGCATTTCGCGCGATGCACGTGGTCGGAGCACTAGAAATCTTGTGGCAACTTACCTGCGGATGCAGCTGTCACAATGCGACCTTCCGCGCGGTCAATACTTTGACCAGACCGGCTGGCAGCAGATTGATGGGCGGCACCATTACTTCCCTGATCCGGCCCCAGAAAACCGGCTGGCAGAACCGCCTGAAGGCGGTTCTCCGCCCTATCTGATTGCCGAGGGAGCCTCAATCTTCCGTCTGTCTGTTGATCCAACGCTTTCGGTCGCAACCGCAGTCGAACAGCTGATAAGGACATTTGGGCGGCATTTTGATATATATCTGCCCGTGTGGGGATATTCGCTGTTCTCGGTTTGCCGTTCGTTCTTACAGGACAGCGGCTTACCAACAGCATGTATCCTGTACCTGATAGCCACACAGGATTTCGGCAAGACAGCAACAGCAAAGACCCTCTGTCAACTGTTCGATGATTCGAGTGGGTGCATGGCTGATGTCTACGACGCTGGCAGCACAATGTCCGCGATGGAGCGTGCATTGATGACCACGCGCGACCGTTCGGTACTGCTGGACGACATCTATATCGGCACCAACAAGGCGAAACAGCGCGAGCGTCTTGCAAGTGCGGCCGCATTACTGCGGTTTGCAGCGAACGAAACCAAGCGCACCAAAACCCAAGGTTCCACGAATGTTTATGTCAGTTGTGCCGCTGGACTGGTCGTCACGGGTGAAATCCCCATGGAGGCATCCTCGGACGTAACCCGTTGCATCATCGTGCGTATTCGTGAGAAATTAGCCGGTTCCAGTAATCCGGTTGATTTGGAGTCGCTTCGTCATACTGCAGCCACGGCTATGCAGGGGTTTCTTGCATGGTTTGGCGAGCGCTATGAGGAATTCCGCTCTCGTATTAAGAGCGAGATGGAGTCGCAGCTTGCCGCTGTGAAAAGCGCACCGAACGAGCGCGTGAAGAAGTCGTTGTTCGAGCTGTACTGGCTGCTTTGTCGGTTTTTTGACTATGCCGAAGCAGTTGGCGCAGTTTCAGCAGTCGCGAAAGGGGAGTTTGTCCGAGCGACTGCGCAGGCATTGACTGAGGTTTGGCACAATATCGCTGAGGAGCTGCGCCGTATCGAAAACTGCCCGAAAACCATTCGGGCGGCGATCATAAGCGGAGTGGAACAGCAGGCATTCAGCTACTCTACGCACAAGGGCTGCATTTGCGTTAAGCTCCCTGCGCTGACGAAGTATCTGCAAGAGCTGTATCGCCGGAGTGACCTCAGTGAGCAGTATGTTGCAGCACGGCTCCGCCAATACAACTTGCTGTCCATCGATGCCAGCAAGAAGTCCACCAAGAAAATCTATGGCAAACGTTACCTGTGTATTCCCATTTCACGCCTGAAACTGGGTTCACATCAAGTGTAACGCTGCCATACAAATTATTCAATACAAGGAGGCGCAAATTTATGTCTAATCCTGCAATTACATTAGTACCGCCGCGCCGTTACTACGACACGGCAACCATCGCTGAGACTCACCGTCGTCTGCAGGCGGACGGCCATAACATCTCGGAAAACATGCTCCGCGGCCTTGTCCGTCAGGGCGTTCTTCCGGCGGTGAAACTGGGTCGTAAGGCATTGCTCTACTACCCGAACGTCATCAAACTGCTGACCGAGGGCAACAATGATGTTGCGGCAGATGATATTCGTCCGTCGTACATTCCGCCGAAAATTTCGGTATAAGATGCAGTCTGCGGTGCGTCCGAGCGGCGCACCGCATTATTCTACACGAAAGGAGAGGAAAATGTGCCAAGCATTACAAAAAAGCACAACAAAAACAGCTTCAGTTTCAAGATTACCGTTTCCTGCGGTTACGATGAGGCATACCGTAAAAAGCGGCACTACAAGGTCTGGAAGGCACCGGAAGGCTGGTCAGAGCAGCGTGCCGAGCGAGAGGCACAACGCATTGCGTTCGAGTTTGAAAAGGCAATCAAACAGGGTTACCAGCCGGACAACCGCAAGACCTTTGCGGAGTATGCGGCCTATGTTATCGACCTGAAAGAGCACACGGGTACCAAGCACAGTACGATTCAGCTGTATATGCACCTCTGTGAGCGTATTCTTCCTGCAATCGGACACATCAAGCTGACTGAACTGCGTCCGAACCATTTGAACAAGCTGTATATCAGCTTACAGGAGGACTGTACGAAGCACACGCTGGATAACGCTCGTGCCAAGGTTGATTTGGGTGTGCTGATCAAAGAACATAAGTGGTCTCGGGCCAAGGTGGCGAGATTAGCGCATCTCAACGGCGTAACGATTACAACGGCCTGCCGCGGGCAGGTGATTCGCAAGACCTCGGCGGACGCGATCGCTGCCGCGCTGAAACTGCCGACGGCGAGGCTGTTCGATATTATCCACAATACCGATCACCTTGCGGTGAAAACCGTGCTGCAGCATCATCGTTTTATCTCAACGGTACTGTCGCAGGCGGAGAAAGAAATGCTCGTTCCGTATAATGCCGCAAGCCGTGCAACACTGCCTCGGGCGAAGAAGAAGCCGATCAACTACTTTCAGCCGAAGGACATTCAGCGCATTATACAGGCGCTTGAAAGCGAACCGCTGAAATGGAAGACCATCACGCACCTGTTCATTGTCACGGGTGCGCGTCGAGGTGAGATTATGGGCCTGAAATGGCACAATGTTCATCTGGACGAACGATACATCAAGATTGAAGACAATCTGCGTTACTCTAAGGCACGCGGTATTTATGTGGAAACGCCCAAAACCGAGGAGATTCGTTTTGTTGCAATTCCGGAGGAAACTGCTGAATTGCTGCGTGAATACCGTGCTGAGCAGGAGAAGCTGCGCGAGCTAAACGGTGATCGGTGGCAGAATAACGAAGGTTTTCTGTTCACGCGGGATGACGGTCGTGTTATGCACCCGGACAGCCCTACGGCGTGGCTGACGAAATTCAGCCGTCGGCATGACCTGCCGCATGTGAACCCACACGCCTTTCGGCATACGGTTGCCAGCGTGCTGATTGCGAATCATACTGATGTTGTGACGGTTTCCCGTCAACTTGGACATTCCAATGTAACGACCACGGAAACCTACTACGCACATCTCATTGAGGAGTCGCGCGTCAGGGCGGGTGAGTGCATTGCCGATGTTATGCTGCGCGGTTACGATGGGAAAGGAGAAAAGTTATCCTCTTGACACACAAAGAAAACTGCAATACAATCGTACTACAAGGAGATGATTTTATGGCTATGGATGCAACACTTCAGATCCGCATTGACAGTGCAGTAAAGGAGCAGGTAGAAGCGCTTTACCGCAATTTGGGTACTTCGTTCGCTGAGGCTGTACGGATGTTTGCACAGCAGAGCCTGCAGGAAGGCGGCATGCCGTTTCGGCCGTCACTTCGTGCGTGGGATGACATGAGTGAAGCAGAAATCAGCGAAAAGCTGTCGCGCAGCAGTGAGAATATTGCTGCCGGACGCATCTCTGCGCAGTGCGATATGGACGCTCAAGTAAAGGAGCTGCTTCAGAGTCGTGCCGCAAAGATATAAGATATTTTACACCTCAACGGCCGAGCGGGATATTACGGAAAAGCTGATGTATATTATGCAGCAGTATCGGGATACGGCTTTGGCAGAACGGTGGGACAACGCCTTTGCACTTTGCTACAGGAGAATTTGACTGCATTTCCGGCTAAGTATCCGTTATATGACGTGGAACTGTGGAGTAAAACGAAAAGAGCAGCAATCGCTGCTCTTTTTTTCTATCATAACCCCCTAATCAGTCGCCCCGACGGTCGCCCGAGAATCTGCAACAATTTATACTTCGCCAAAAAGTAAAGAAAAACCGCTCATTTCAACGAAACAAGCGGTTTAACATGGTACGCCCGGTGCGATTCGAACGCATGGCCTTTGGAGTCGGAGTCCAACGCTCTATCCAGCTGAGCTACGGGCGCGAGTACATGATATAGTATACCAGTCTTTCGTGCGTTTGTAAAGCGGTTATTGCGGGGTATTTCGGTCGGATTGTGCCGAAACACCCCGATTTCCGTCTTACGTCTGCGCGTCGTCCGGCTTTTTCTTCTTTTTGCGCTTGCGATAGCGGTCCTCCTCGGAGAAAACACAGCCGCAGTAATTCTGCATGTACAGGCCAAGCTCACGCGCCTTATCCTGTCCCTCGCGGAAGCGCGGCGAAAAGTCGCGGTGCAGATACTCGACACCGTATTTTTCGGCCATTTGCTCGCAGATCTGACGCATCAGCTCGTGATTCTGGTACGGGCTGACAAACAGGGTAGAGGTAAACCGGTCGTAGCCGTGCTCGGCGGCGTAGCGCGCAGTTTCCTCAAAGCGGAGCGCATAGCAGGTCGCACAGCGGTTATCCCAGTTGGGATAGACAGCTTCGATGAACTTTCGCAGACCGTACTCGTCTCGATCTCCAGCTTGAGATCAATGCTTTTTGCATACTCAACGAGTGTATTCTTGCGCATTTTGTACTCTTTCATCGGGTGAATGTTGGGATTGTACCAAAAACCTACCGGCTCGATGCCCTCCTGCCGCAGCGTGTCGATGCACGCAATGGAGCAGGGCGCACAGCAGATATGAAGAAGTGTTCCGGACAAAAAATCAAACCTTTCTGAAAAGTATTCTTGTTATTTCACGCCTTTTTGATCGGGTGGCGAATGACGGTTTTGCGTTTCTCCGGCGCGGTTTTGCGCGGATCGGAGATATAAATCTCGTGGTGCAGCCGCTCGGCGGTGAGGTCGTTTGCATAGCCGTTCTGCGCGAGATACTCGTCCATCACCGCAACAGACGCAGGTTCGTCATCATAGGAGCCAACGTGCATCATCTGTACGCACAGACCTTCCTCAATCGTCAAAAACTCGGCTGAGGAGCAATCCAGATGTTTCTTTTTTGCTGCCGTCTGTACGGCCCAGTCAAAATCCGTCTTGGTCACAAAATCCGGCAGACGAATGACGGAAATCCAGTGGAAACCGGATTTATCCGCATAATTTACCCCGTCTACATCATCCTGCCGCCAGAAACCTTCCAGCGGCGGAACAATATATTCAAAGAAGCCTGCGATTTTATAATCGGTCTTATAACTCATTTTCAGCGTGTAGGCCACGGCATACAGCACGCTGATGGCCTGCTGATATGCACCGCCGTCCTCGTTCGGGTCGCCGGTGCCGCGCACGGCAATGTAGTTCATTGGCGGCACTGCGGTAATCTGCGGCTTGCTTTTCGGCTGATAGAGTTCCTTGTACTCTTTTTTGAAGTCAAACGGCATAGCGCTCTCCTTTATTTCTTCCAGTGCTTGAGGGTCGGCACAATGGCTTCCATATGGGCGCGAACCTGCTCTGCAGGCCAGCTTTCGGTTGCCATATGCGTTACGCAAACGTCAATCAGCTGCTCTTTCGTGGTGTATTTGAAGGTTCCGTCGGCATAGCACCACATGCAGTAGTCCTCGTTAAAGGAGCCGTCCGGCTCTTTACTGGTGATGGAATCTTCAAGCGGCATGCCGCAGCATTGGCAGATCAGCTGCCGCGGAGAGCCGAGAAGCGTATTGATCGACACGTTAAAGAACGCGGAAAGCAGCTTGAGCGTTTCGACATTCGGCGTGGTTTCGCCCGTTTCCCAGCGGGATACCGCCTGTCGGGTGACAAAAATTTTTGCAGCCAGTTCGTCCTGTGAGAGACCTTTTTCGGTTCTGAGATGATATAAAATATCCTTTGTATTCATAATCGAACACCTCCGTGAGGTAAGTGTATCATAGGATCTTTTTACGGACAAGCAACATGCGGTTGCGGTATCGGATAGCGCCTGTCAGCAACCTGCCGGTTTAATTATTATACCGCGTTTCCGGCCTACTTGCAAACCCTGTCGAAAACCGTTATACTGAGATTAGATTGACCCGGAATTTTGATCAAAGGAGGCATATTCCCATGAAGGATATTGCATACTATAACGGAAAAATCGGCCGCATTGACGAGGTGCAGGCGCCTATCACTGATCGCGGTTTTTACTTCGGCGACGGCGTTTACGATGCGGCGATGGTCAACAACAAGAAAATCTTCGAGCTTGAGGATCATCTGGACCGCTTTTACAACAGTCTGAAGCTGCTCCGCATCGAGCCGCCGATGCAGCGTGACGAGCTGACAAAAACGCTGAACGAGCTGGTGTCTCAGTTGGATTCGGATGCGCCGCATATGCTGTACTGGCAGTCCACGCGTGCAGTGGCACACCGCATGCACGCGTTCCCCAAGGGCGGCAAGGCCAGCCTGATGGCATTTTCCGAGCCGTGCGGACTGGACCGCCAGGATCATCCGTACAAGCTGATTTCGGTCGAGGACACGCGTTTTCTGCATTGCAACATCAAAACGCTCAACCTTATTCCGAACTGCATGGCAATGCAGCAGGCTGTTGAGGCGGGCTGTGACGAGGTCGTTTTCCACCGCGGCGACCGCGTGACCGAAGGCGCACATTCCGGTCTGGCGATTCTCAAGGATGGCGTGTTCTGTACGCCTCCGGCGGATAATCTTATTCTGCCGAGTATTACGCGCAAGCATTTTCTTACGCTGTGCGACAAGCTCGGCGTGCCGACCCGCATTGCACCATTTACTGTGGATGAGCTGAAAAACGCAGATGAGGTGATGATCCTGTCCACCGGCACGCACTGCGTCGGCGCATGCGAGTTGGACGGCAAGCCGCTCGGCGGCAAGGATCCTGCACTGCTCGATAAGCTGCAGAAGGCGTATCAGCAGTGGTTTGACGAGAAAACCGCAAAATAATGGAGAATTGAAAATGAATAATTGAGAATTAAGTTATCGCGCATTGCGTGTATCCGTCATTTTCCATTCTCAATTTTCAATTTGGAAAGGACAAAAGAATGCCCAACATTGTTATCATTGGCGGTGGACCGGCGGGACTGAGTGCTGCGATTTACGCGGTACGCGCCGGCATGCAGGCAACCGTTCTGTATAAGGACGGTGGTGCGCTGGCCAAAACGGACAAGATCGAGAATTATTTCGGCTTTATTGAGCCGGTTTCCGGTGCAGAGCTGCTCGAGCGTGGACAGAAGCAGGCCGAACGTCTGGGTGCAGTTTTGCGGCAGACCGAGGTAACCGGTATTGAGTATGCGGCGCAAGGCTTCACGGTTAAGACTGCGGACGGCGTGTTTGACGCAGATGCGGTCATTCTGGCAACCGGTTCGCCGCGTGCAGTGCCGAAAATCGAGGGCGTAGCCGCATTTGAGGGCCGCGGCGTCAGCTACTGCGCCATCTGTGACGCGTTTTTCTATCGCGGCAAGGACGTTGCCGTGCTCGGTCAGGGTGAGTATGCGCTCGAGGAAGCGCGAGTGCTGCTGTCGGTGGCACGGTCTGTTACGCTGCTGACGAACGGCAGCGAGCCGCCTGCCGACCTGCCCGACGGTCTGCGCGCAGAAACGCGAAAGGTAAGCGCGGTCGAGGGCGATGAACTGGTGTCGCGCGTGGCGTTTGCCGAGGGAGAACCGCTGCACGTTTCCGGTGTGTTCATCGCCTACGGCACCGCAGGCAGCGGCGATTTTGCCCGCAAGCTGGGCGCGCAGCTGGACGGCACGCGCATCAAGGCGAACGCCGACGGCTCGACGGCTGTGCCCGGCCTGTTTGCGGCGGGTGACTGCACCGGCGGTCTGCTGCAGGTGGCAAAGGCCGTCGCAGACGGCGCCGAGGCTGCAATGAGCGCGGTGAAGTTCGTGAGAAAGTGAAGAAAGCACCGCATACCTCGGTATGCGGTGCTTTTTTATGCGGTTTTGACCGGGGCATTAACCCTCGTAATCATCCTCATTCTCCCAGTTGTGCCAAACTGCCTGCACGTCGTCGTTATCCTCGAGGTTGTCGAGCAGCTTGCGCATCTGCGCCATATCCTCTTCCTTCTCAAGGGTGATGTAGTTCTGCGGAACCATCTGCAGCTCAGCCTGTGCGAAGGTGTAGCCTTCCTTCTCGAGTGCCTCACGAACGGTGGAGAAATCATCCGGAGCGGTGTAGATTTCGAAAACGCCTTCCTCAACGAGGAAATCCTCAGCGCCTGCATCGAGCGCCTGCATCATAACAGCGTCCTCGTCCAGACCTTCGCTCTCCATAATGATAACGCCCTTCTTATCGAACTGCCAGGATACGCAGCCGGAAGCGCCCAGACCTGCGCCGTACTTGTCGAACAGGTGACGAACGTCCGCAACGGTGCGGTTCTTGTTATCTGTCAGGGTCTCAACAACGACTGCAACGCCGCCTACGCCGTAGCCTTCATAGTTGTTTGCCTCGTAATCGACCTGACCGTTTGCACCGGAGTACTTATCGAGCGTGCGCTTGATGTTATCGTTCGGCATATTGTTGGCCTTGGCCTTTGCAATGCAGTCGCGCAGGCGAGCATTGAAATCCGGATTAGCGGAGCCGCCTTCCTTGATTGCGATTGCCATTTCACGGCCGATTTTGGTGAAAATCTTTGCTTTTTTTGCATCGTTTGCGCCCTTGCGCTTTGCGATGTTATTCCACTTGGAATGTCCCGACATGATGAGTGTCCTTCTTTCTTTTATATCATCTAAAATATTAACTGTATAACACGCAGAACAATTTTAACAGGTTTTTCGCTATTCTGCAAGTCCTGCGAGTATATTTTTCGCGTTTGCGGTGCAGAATAGCATTGCAAACGAAACGAGGTGAGCCAAATGAGCAAGCAGAACAAGAACCGGAACCAGCAGGGTCAGCAGAATCAGCAGCAGAATCAGCAGCAGAATCAGAAAAACGATCAGCAGAACGGCTGATATTTTTTCCTGAGCCGATGGGTGTGCCTGTCGGCTTTACTTATTTTCAGCGGGTTGCTGACGGATTGAGAATGAGTTCTGATCTTTGGCTGAGAGACCCGCCGCACCTGCGGCGGCGGGCACAAGGGTGGACACCAAGGTTTCCACCCTTGTGAATCCCGTTTCCTTTATTTCTTAGTCTGGCGCAGATCAGAGACCGGCGACCGCTCCGAAATAGGGGAACGGCAGAGGATTTTTACTTCCGTCTCTTTTTCAACTTATTCGCAGTGCCAGATACTTTGCTGCTGCACATGTGGTTTACTCTACGCAGGCGCAACACAAGGTGAATTGCCCGAAGGGCAAGAGAAGGTCCCCGGGGGGATAACAATGTTGCGCAACTCGTTTGCGCGGTGGTTGCGGATAGCACCTGCGGATTTAAGGCAATACCGTTTTTAATTCTCAATTTGCTTTATTTTCCAAGGTTTCCATCCCGGTATTTCTGAATCGCTGCCAGAAACTCCTTGCCGTACCGCCTTGCTTTTGCGTCGCCTACGCCGCGGACGGACAGCAGATCGAACTCGCTCGATGGCTGTTTTGCGGCCATATCAGCGAGTGTTGCGTTGGAAAAGATAACGTACGGCGGCACGCCTGCGCGTGCTGCAAGGCGGGTTCGTACATCGCGGAGCGCATCGAACAGCTTTTCATCCACATCTTCCACAAGAGCCGCATACTGTTTGGCTGCTGCCGGCTTTTTCTCCTTGGGCAGCTTGACGCGGAATTCGCCGCGTCCGCGCATGAGCGCGTTACCGGTGCGGGTGAGCGCGAGCACGTTCATGCGGTCCGGGTCGGCGATGAGGTGTCCGCGCTCAAGCAGCATGTCGATCAGCCGACGGACATACACGGCGGTGCTGTCCGGCATGATATTATAGGTGGAAAGTGTATCCAGATGGAACTGCGTGATTTTTTCGTTCTTACTGCCGGTCAAAATGGCGGAAACGACGGTTTTGCCGAACGCACGGCCGCGTTCATCCAGTCGGTATACGCACGAGAGGATTTTTCGTGCGTCCATGGTTGCATCCACTTCCTCGAAATTAGTGTCGCAGCTGCTGCAGTGTCCGCACGATATCGGCGAATTTTCACCGAAATAGCGCAGAATGTAATGCCGCAGGCACTCGGTCGTGGTGCAGTAGAACGTCATCTGCCGCAGGCGTTCGCGGTCGCGCGCGATGAGCTGCTGACGGGTGGCCTCGTCAATGGTTTCGTCCTCGGCTTCGTGGCTGCGCTCAATCAGAAACTCGGCCATGCGCACATCTTGTCCGCTATATAATAGAATACAGTCGGCAGGCTGACCATCTCGACCGGCACGGCCGGCCTCCTGATAGTAGCTCTCCATATTTTTCGGCATATTATAGTGGATAACGAACGATACGTTGGACTTGTCAATACCCATGCCGAATGCGTTGGTAGCGACCATAATGGTCTTGCGGTCGTACAGAAAATCGTCTTGATTCTCGCGGCGCTCCTCAGGATCGAGACCCGCGTGATAGCGGGTGGCGGGCAGACCACGGCTGAGCAGCAGATCGCAGATCTCCTCCACGTTTTTGCGGGTGGAGCAGTAGACGATGCCGCTTTTATCCTTGCGCTCATTCAGCAGCTGCAGCAGCTTCATGCCCTTGGAGGTCGGCTGTTCGACAGCAAAATACAGATTTGGACGGTCAAAACCGGTGGTTTTGATGAATGGTTCGTGCAGACCGAGTGCCTGTACAATGTCGTCACGCACCTCAGCCGTTGCGGTTGCCGTAAACGCGGAAACGAGCGGCCGATCGGGCAGTTCGGCAAGAAAGTCGAGGATTTTGAGGTAGCTTGGACGAAAATCCTGTCCCCATTGAGAAATACAGTGTGCTTCATCGACTGTGACCATCGAAATCGGTACGCGCTTGGCAAATTCGAGAAACGAGGGGGCGGTCAGGCGTTCCGGCGCAACATACAGCAGCTTGTACTGTCCTCGTCCGGCGAAGTACAGTGCATCGCGGAATTCCTCCGCACTCATCGCACTGTTGATGCACGCGGCAGGCACACCTGCCTCCACGAGTGCACCGACCTGATCCTTCATCAGCGAAATGAGCGGTGAAATGACCAGCGTCAGACCGGGGAACAGCATAGCAGGCACTTGGTAACAGATGGATTTTCCCGCACCGGTCGGCATAATGCCGAGCGTATCCCGGCCGGAAAGGATGGCGCGAACCAGCTCGTCCTGTCCCGGGCGGAACGAATCGTAGCCGAAATATTGTTTGAGAATGTCCTGTGCGGTCATGGTCTGCTCCTTACATATAATAGTAGATATAATTGCCGGCGGCTTTCCAGTATTTTGCGCAGAAAGTCGAAATACGACCAGCCTTGTGCAGCGGCAGAAATCATGATCAGGCAGTTCTGCGTTGGCGGTAAATTGTCGTCGTACCGCGCCGCATCGTCAGGCCGCTGCCTGACAACGTACACGCCGGTGAACTGTTCGATCGGGTGTTCGGCTTTATTATAGTATCGTGCAATTATCTTATCACGTTTTCAGAAAAATCTCAATAGTTTGAAAAAAGTGCTTGACATTCGCTGTCGGATTTGGTATTCTATTAAAGCTGTCTCTCAGAGACAGGCGCAAAACCGAAAAGTTTGATTTAGAACCGATTGAGGTTCTGAAAAAAAGAATTTGAAAAAAGTTCTTGACAAATGCTTCTGGTTTTGATATACTAAATAAGCTGTTGATGAGCGGTTAAGAACAACGAAAAGTTGTGAAAACTCTTTGAAAACAGCAGATTGTACCTTGTAAATTAAACAACGATGTGCTTAAACTTTTGTTCAAAAGAACGAAGGTTGTAGTGCGAACCTGAAATTTCGAGAGTTTTTTAC
>NZ_QUMC01000027.1:0-47837 GCF_003481925.1 Butyricicoccus sp. OF10-2
CGGGAGATTCGCCGCCGCTGCGGCAGGAGCGTGCCGCGCCCCGCGGCGGGGGCAAAAAGGAAGGACAACCTGCGGTTTTCCTTCCTCTTTGAACTCCTACCTTTCCCTTGGATAGTCTGGCGCAGATTGCCTACATGTGACCGCTTCGAAAAAGGGAACGGCAGAGGATTTTTTCTTCCGTGTCTTTCGCAAACTGTTCGCAGGGTCAGATACATTACTGCTACACATGCGATTTCATCTAAGCAGGCGCAACATACCCGTGTTGCGCAACTCGTGAGCGCGTTATTATAGACAGCACCTACGAGGATAAATTGCACCAAACGCCTAAATTCGCAGGTGCCTTCCGGTATAACGGGAAAAAATCGCGCGACACTGTTATCCCCCAGGGGACCTTCTCTTGCCCTACGGGCAATTCACCTTGTGCCGCGCCTGCGCAGAGTAGCCCGTATGTGTAGCGCTAATCTCCGGAATTTCCCTATTGACACAGGCTGACTCTGCTTTGTACAATAAAACAAAACAACGAAACGAGGTGCCTGCTATGCACATCCACCATTTAGCGCTCCGTGTGCGCGATTTCGAGAAGTCGCTGCATTTTTACCAGACGCTCACCGAGCTCAAGATTCACACGCAGTTCTCCGCGAACGGCGGCAGCATTGCTTATCTGCAGAACGCCAACGGCGAAACCCAGCTGGAGCTGATCGGCATGCCGGAGGGCGAGACCGTCAAGGCGTCCGGTATGTTCCTCTGCTTCGGTACGGAGGATATCGCCAGTGCACATGAGCGTGCCGTCCTGCACGGCATGAATCCGTCCGATATCCGTCAGCCGGAGCCGGACGCACGCTATTTCTACGTTTACGATCCGGACGGTCTGTCCGTGCAGGTGCGTGAATACCGTTAAGGCAATACCGCATAATTGAACAAGAGCGATTTGCGAGCAAATTTTGCGTACTGACGAGGCGCAGTTTTGCGGTAATACTTGATGTATTACCGTGAAACTTCGGCAGCGCGGACGGAACTCGCGCAAGGAACCGAAGCCAAAGTCAGGACACAAAATTTCCGCAAAGCGCCGCAGCTTTAATTGTGCGGTGTTGCCTTAAAACAGATTTTTAAGCGTCGGACGCTGCACCTCCGGCAAATGCCTCAGCTGAGCGAGCAGCTCTGCGCGGTCAAGCGAAAATTCGTCCGTCAAGCCGTTTTGCTGCGCGGCAAGCATACGGTCAAACAGCCGGTCAGCCTGATCAATCTCGCTGTGCAGCAGCAGAGCGCCGAGCAGAGTCTGTGCTGCGTCCCATGTCTCCCGCGCTTTATTCAGGCGGTCGTTCTCTACGTCGAGGGCGACCGCCTGTGCCGTGTTATCCACGGCTTTTACGCTCCATACACTGCCGAGGATGAGCACGGTACACAGCACGGCAGCCGTCAGCAATCGCTTCATGCGCGGCCCTCCTTTTTCTGCAGGAACGTGTTGCCGCAGTCGTCGAGCGTCATCAGGAACACGTCCTCGACCGCGATACTCTGGTTTTTCAGCCGCCGCTCGATATCTGCAGGGGAGAGGTGCAGCAGCTCGAGCGAGCGCGGAACCACCTTGCCGTCCGACACGACTACAAGCGGCAGACCGGTATCCTTGGGCGTAATGCCGAGCATTTCCGCCGTGACCGGCTGCTGCGGCTGCTTGAGGATAACCGTCAGCGTGCCGTCCGGCTCGATGACGCCGTATTTCACATCGGACACGGCTGCAACGTTCTGTTTGCGGAGTGTCTCTATCACCTCGTCGGTCGTCAGCCGCATTTGCCGCAGCTTGCCAATATCGAGCTGTCCCCTGCGAATGATGATGGCCGGCTGACCGTTCAGCAGCCGCCGGAATCTGCGGCTTTTGAGTGCGGCGAAGCTGAGGAAAATCTCGAGCACCACGAGCGTGGCGATCGGCACCAGACCGGAGAGCAGCGGAATCCCTAAATCCTGCATGGGCACAGCCGCCAGATCGGATACCAGAATGGTAACGACCAGCTCGGACGGGTCCAGTTCGCCGATCTGCCGTTTACCCATCAGCCGCACGGCGCAGATGACCGCGCAGTATAAAATCAGCGTGCGCAGCAGCGGCACTGCCATACGCCCGCACCTCCTTCGCTTGTGAAAATCGCACAGTTTACCAGAGTGAAAACTGTATATGTTTGGCATTGTGTAGTATGGCGAAAAAACAAAGAAATATGCACGACAGTTTTCGCATATTTGCAGTCGGAAAGACGTTGACATTCTGAGGAAACGCCTTTATAATATAAACAACATTCAAAAAGATACAGGCTGCGAACGGAAAAGTAGCGTCCCGGACCCATGATAGAGAGCTGTCGGCTGGTGTAAGACAGTGGGAAACGGAAAGTGCGAAAGTCCTCCGGGAGCCGGATTGCTGAAATGAAATGAAACAGGGTTCAGTGTAAGTTATCCCGCATGATCTGCGTTAAACGATCAGGTGAGTGGTCATGCCGCCGTACAGGGCAGTGTGGCAAAAAGAGTGGTACCGCAGAGTTTTTGGTCTTTGTCTCTTTGTGAGACAAGGGCTTTTTTGTTTATACGGTATCTTGCGGCAATCGTTATCCGGCTGCTGCATAAGTATGTATGCTATGTTGAAATGAGAGAAAGGAGGCGGATTCGCAATGGTAAAGAACGGCGCAGAGATTCTGATCGACGCACTTGTAGAGCAGGGAGTTGATACCATTTTTGGTTATCCCGGCGGTGCGGTTTTGAACATCTATGACGCACTTTACAAAAACAGCGACCGCATTCGACATATCCTGACCGCGCACGAACAGGGCGCGGCACACGCAGCGGACGGCTACGCCCGTGCGACCGGCAAGGTAGGCGTCTGCCTGGCAACGAGCGGACCGGGTGCGACCAACCTTGTAACCGGTATTGCTACCGCGTATATGGATTCCATCCCGATGGTTGCCATCACCGGCAACGTCGGCACCAGCCTCATCGGCCGTGATTCCTTTCAGGAGGTTTACATTGCCGGCATCACCATGCCGATCACCAAGCACAATTTCGTTGTGCGCGATGTGGAGGATCTGGCGGACACCGTGCGCGATGCGTTCCGCATTGCCGCTTCCGGACGTCCGGGTCCGGTGCTGATCGACATCCCGAAGGATATTACCGCCGCTAAGTGTGAGTTTATCCCGAAGGGCAAGGTTGAGATCAACGAGACCTACGAGATTTCGGACGAAGAGCTGCAGACCGTAGCGGATATGATCGCCGCCTCCGAGCGTCCGATGATCTATTACGGCGGCGGTGTTGAAACCTCTGACGCAGGCGACATGCTGCTGCAGCTGCAGCGCAAGGCGGATATTCCGTCGGCGCACACCATGATGGCCATCGGCTGTATCCCGGATACCGAGCCGCTCAGCCTCGGCATGATCGGCATGCACGGCACGGTTTCCGCCGCATGGGCGGTTGAGCGCTGTGACCTGCTGGTCTGCATCGGCGCCCGCTTCTCCGACCGCGTTGCGACCAACACCAAGCGTTTTGCACCGTCGGCGAAGGTTATCCACGTTGACATTGACAACGCGGAGATCAATAAGAACATCGGCGTTGACTATGCCATTGTTTCCGATGCGGAGACCTTCCTCGAAAAGGTTATGCCGTATATCAAGGAGGCAAAGCACGACGCATGGCGCGCGCAGATTGCCGAGTGGCAGACAAAGCTCGACTATGTGCCGAAGGACGATGAGAGCGTTATCCATCCGCACCAGCTGCTCCGCACGGTTGCGGAGGAGACCCCGGAGGACACCATCATCGCAACCGACGTTGGTCAGCACCAGCTTTGGAGTGCACAGTACAACGGCCGCAAGCACGTTCGTCAGTTCCTGACGTCCGGCGGTCTGGGTACGATGGGCTTCGGCTACGGCGCGGCACTCGGTGCGCAGGTGGCCTTCCCGGACAGAACGGTTGTCCACATCACGGGCGACGGCTCGTTCCACATGAATCTTAACGAAATCTGCACCGCGGTTTCCTATAACCTGCCGGTGATCACGATCATTATGAATAACCGCGTGCTCGGCAACGTGCGTCAGTGGCAGACCATGTTCTATGGCAGCCGTTACTCGCAGACCGATCCGCACCGCAAGACAGATTACGTCAAACTGGCCGATGCCTTCGGCGCACGCGGCGTCCGTGTTACCAATATCGCCGAGCTGCGCGACGCGCTGCGGGAAGCGGTGAAGCGAACCGGTCCTGTGCTGATCGACGCACAGATCGACAAGGACGAGCGCGTCCTGCCGATGATTCCGGCAGGCGGCACGGTTGACGATCTTGTAACGGAATAAGGAAGGAGAAATCATGGAAAAGTATATCCTTTCTGTCACCGTACAGAACAACGCCGGTGTTCTGGCACGCGTATCCAGCCTGTTTGGCCGCCGCGGCTACAACATCGACTCGCTGACTGTTTCGGCCACGACTGATCCGAAGGTTTCCTGCATGTCTATCATCGTGCAGGGCGACCATATGGTGCTTGAGCAGATCATGAAACAGCTTGCGAAGCTCGAGGAGGTCATGCGTGTTGTACATCTTGAGGAGGACAGCTCCTGCTGCAGCGAGTTGGTATTCGTCAAGCTGCATACGCCGGACGTGAGCGTCCGAAATGATATCCGCCAGCTGTGCGACCTGTACGGCGCACGGGTCGTAGAAACACAGGAGAGCGAGATCATCATCGAGCTGTCCGAAGTGCCGAGCCGCATCGATGCCTTTCTCGACGTCATCTCGAACTTTAAGATTCTCGAGATGAGCCGTTCGGGCGTTACGGCAATCGAAAAATAATCTTGGTTAATTAGGAGTTAGAAATTGGGAATGAAAAGCGCTGCCGCGCCGGAGAAATGTTTCATAACCGGGGAGGAAGCCCCTTGCAATCACTGATTACTGACTGCTGATTCATATAATTGACTCTTTATAAATTTTTAGGAGGAAATAAAAATGGTAAAGATGTTTTATGACGCAGACTGCAACCTGTCTCTGCTCGACGGCAAGACCGTTGCAATCATCGGCTTTGGTTCCCAGGGTCATGCTCACGCAATGAACCTGAAGGATTCCGGTGTACATGTTGTAGTTGGTCTGCGCCCAGGCTCCAAGCATGAGAAGAAGGCGAAGGACTACGGTCTGGAGGTTATGACTCCGGCTGAGGCAGCAGCAGCAGGCGATATCATCATGATGCTGACTCCGGATGAGAAGCAGGCTGACATCTATAAGGACGTTATCGCTCCGAACCTGAAGCCGGGCAACGTACTGGCTTTCGCTCACGGCTTCAACATCCACTTCAAGCAGATCGTTCCGCCGGCTGACGTTGACGTTATCATGGTTGCTCCGAAGGGCCCGGGTCACATCGTTCGTCGTGCATACGAAGAGGGTCAGGGTGTTCCGGATCTGGCTTGCGTATATCAGGACGCTTCCGGCAAGGCTATGGACATCGCTCTGGCATACGCCTGCGGTATCGGCGGCGGCCGTGCCGGCATCCTCGAGTCCACCTTCAAGACCGAGACCGAGACCGACCTGTTCGGTGAGCAGGCTGTCCTCTGCGGCGGCGTTTGCGAGCTGATGAAGGCTGGCTTTGAGACTCTGGTTGAGGCTGGCTACGCTCCGGAGAACGCTTACTTTGAGTGCGTTCACGAGATGAAGCTGATCGTTGACCTGATCAACGAGGGCGGCTTCGCTAAGATGCGTTACTCCATCTCCGATACCGCTGAGTACGGTGATTACCGCACCGGCAAGCGCATCATCACCGAGGAGACCCGCAAGGAGATGAAGAAGATCCTGCGCGAGATCCAGGACGGTACCTTCGCATCCGAGTGGATTCAGGAGAACCGTGCAGGCGGTCGTGCCAAGTTCCTCGCTACCCGTGCTCTGGAAGCAGACACCGAGCTTGAGGAGACCGGCAAGAAGCTGCGCGGCATGATGAGCTGGCTGAAGAAATAATTCGAAGCGCAGCTTCTCATTATTTCTATAGGGGAGTTCAAAACTCCCTATATACAACCCATGGTTCCGTAGAAACCATGGGTTGATACCCCAATGACGCGCCCCACGGGCGCTGAGTCGGGGTGTAAAAAGTCAGGTACACGCCCTGACTTTTTACGGCACACTTCGTGCACCGATTTTATGCCGCAACTGTCCAGTTGCGGTTGCCGGAAGGCATCATAAGTGCAAAAGTGTGAAGTTTATAGCTACCCCGAACGGGCGGACGGATTTTCCCGTCCGCCCGTTTTTTCTATCAGGCAGTCTGCTGGACTGCTTTCAAAGGAGGAATTCCCTGTGAGAAGAAGTGATAACATCACCGCAGGACCCGAGCGCATGCCGAACCGTTCGCTGCTGCGTGCCTGCGGTATGACCGATGAGGAGATCAGGCAGCCGATCATCGGCGTGGTTTCGGCGTATTCCGAGATCATTCCGGGCCACATCAACCTCGATAAGATCGCGGATGCGGTTAAGGCGGGCGTTCGCATGGCTGGCGGTACGCCGGTGCTCGTTCCGGCCATCGGCGTATGCGACGGCATTGCCATGGGTCACATCGGCATGAAGTACTCGCTGGCAAGCCGTGAACTGATCGCGGACAGCGTAGAGACGCTGGCACAGGCGCACCAGCTGGACGGTCTGGTGCTCATCCCGAACTGCGACAAGATCGTTCCCGGTATGCTGATGGCGGCTGCCCGTTTGAATATTCCGTCCATTCTGGTTTCCGGCGGCCCGATGCTGGCAGGCCATTTCGGCGGTGAGGAGGTATCCCTGTCCAAGACCTTCGAGGCGGTCGGCGCCTACAAGGCCGGCATGATGGACGAGGAGACTTTCTACGAAGCCGAGTGCAATTCCTGCCCGGGCTGCGGCTCATGCGCAGGCATGTACACCGCAAACTCGATGAACTGCCTGTCTGAAGCCATCGGCATGGCGCTGCCGGGCAACGGCACGACCCCGGCGGTTTCGGCTGCCCGTATTCATCTGGCAAAGCACGCCGGCATGAAGATCATGGAGCTGATCGAGAAGGACATCAAGCCGCGCGACATCCTCACGCCGGCAGCATTCCGCAACGCGCTGACCTGTGAGATGGCGATCGGCTGCTCGACCAACTCGGTTCTGCACCTGCTGGCAATCGCAAACGAAGCAGGCGTTCCGCTGCAGCTTGAGACCCTGAACGAACTGTCCGGCAAGGTGCCGAACATCTGCCATCTGGCTCCGGCAGGCCCGCACCACATTGAGCAGCTTTACATGGCGGGCGGTGTTCCGGCCATCATGAAGGAGCTGACCAAGCGTGATTTCCTCGACCTGTCGCTCATCACCTGCACCGGCAAGACGGTCGGCGAGAACCTTGAGGGCGTTGTCAACAAGAATCCGGAGGTCGTTCGTCCGCTCGAGAATCCGTATTCGCAGACCGGCGGCATCGCTGTTCTGTGGGGCAACATCGCAAAGAACGGCTGCGTTGTCAAGCGTTCGGCAGTTGCGCCGGAAATGATGGTGCACGAAGGTCCGGCACGCGTGTTCGACTGCGAGGAGGACGCAATTTCCGCCATCTACAACGGCAAGATCGTGCCGGGTGACGTTGTTGTCATCCGCTACGAAGGCCCGAAGGGCGGTCCGGGCATGCGCGAGATGCTCAACCCGACCTCTGCGCTGGCCGGCATGAAGCTGGATACTACGGTTGCGCTCATCACCGACGGCCGTTTCTCCGGTGCGTCCCGCGGCGCATCCATCGGTCACGTTTCGCCGGAGGCTGCTTCCGGCGGCGAGATCGGTCTGGTGCAGGAAGGCGATATCATCTCCATCGATATTCCGAACAGCAAGGTAAATGTCAATGTTTCCGACGAGGAGCTGGAGGCACGCCGTGCCAAGTACGTTCCGCGTGAGCCGAATGTCAAGTCCGGCTGGCTGTACCGCTATTCGCGTCTGGTCACCTCTGCAGATCAGGGCGCTGTGGTTCGTTGATTTTTGCGTCATGAAAAGAAGTCCGAAAATTTTTCGGACTTCTTTTAATTCTCTATTCCGCAATCGCAAAATTTCTGCTCCAAGCGTAGACAGAACTGCACCGCAGTGCTATAATAAAGTAATTCTTGAAAAACGAAAAAGGGAGGTCATTTATTATGAAAAACCCTGAAAAGCTGCTTGATCTGCTGGCGCAGGACGCGCGTCTGACTCCGGCACAGCTGGCCGCGATGCTCGGTGAGACCGAGGAGGACGTGGCTGCTGCGATCAACGCGTATGAGAAGAATTCGACGATCCTCGGCTACAAGACCGTGGTCGATTGGGATAAAACATCCAAGGAGAGCGTAACCGCACTCATCGAGGTCAAGATCACCCCGCAGAAGGGTATGGGCTTTGATGAGATCGCCCGTCAGATCTATTCGCACCATCAGGTGGAGAGCGTGTATCTGATGAGCGGCGGCTTCGATCTGACCGTTATCATCAAGGGACGCACCATGCGCGAGGTTGCCCGCTTTGTCTCCGAGCAGCTGGCGCCGATGGAGAACGTGCTGTCCACCGGTACGCATTTCATCCTCAAAAAATACAAGGACAACAGTGTGGAATTTGACCCGGCAGACAGCGATAAGAGAGAGGTCATGGCATGGTGAACTACGAGCAGATTCTCTCTGCGCGTGTAAAAGAGGTACAGCCTTCCGGCATTCGCCGCTTTTTTGAACTGGCGGCTAAAATGCCGCACGCGATCTCGCTCGGTGTGGGCGAGCCGGATTTTGAAACGCCGTGGCAGATTCGCCGCGCCGGCATTCAGTCTCTGGAAAAAGGACAGACCTTCTATACCTCCAACTGGGGTCTTGCCGAGCTGCGCAATCAGATTGCCGCGCTCGTGCGCCGCAAGTACCGCCTGTGCTACGATGCGGACAAGGAGATCCTTGTGACGGTCGGCGGCTCTGAGGCGATCGACAACACCATCCGTGCGATTGTCAACGTGGGTGACGAGGTGCTCATTCCGGAGCCGAGTTTTGTATGCTACAAGCCGCTGACGCAGATGGCAGGCGGTGTTCCGGTGCCGCTGCCGACCCGCGCGGAGGACCAGTTCAAGCTGACGGCGGACAGTCTGCGCGCCGCTATTACGCCGCGCACCAAGCTGCTCATCCTGCCGTACCCGAACAACCCGACCGGCGCGATCATGACGCGCGATGAGCTGCAGGCGATTGCGACGGTTATCAAGGACACGAATATCATCGTGCTGTCGGATGAGATTTACAACAGCCTGACCTACGGCCCGGATCGCCACGTCTGCTTTGCGGAGCTGGACGGCATGAAGGAGCGCACCATTGTTGTGGACGGTTTCTCCAAGTCCTATGCGATGACCGGTTGGCGTCTCGGCTGGGCAATGGGTCCGAAGGAGCTGATGCGCCACATCTGCAAGATTCATCAGTTCGGTATTATGTCCGCGCCGACGACCGCGCAGTTCGCGGGCATTGAGGCTATCCGCACCGGTGAGGACGACATCGAGCGCATGCGCGAGCAGTATGACCTGCGCCGCCGCTACCTGCTCGGCGAGCTGCGTTCCATGGGCCTTGAGTGCTTTGAGCCGCAGGGCGCGTTCTATATGTTCCCGTCGATCGAGTCCACCGGTCTGTCGAGTGACGAATTCTGCGAGAGACTGCTGCACGAGCAGGAGGTCGCGGTCATTCCGGGCAGCGCCTTCGGCGAGAGCGGCGAGGGTCATGTGCGTATTTCGTATTCGTACTCGATGAACCATCTGCGCGAGGCTTGCCGCAGGATGCGTAAGTTTTTGCAGACTTTGCAGGCGGAAAAGTGAGATAAAATGAAAGCACCGCCCGAAATGGGCGGTGCTTAGTGGAAAAAAGGCAAACAAAAAGAACGCTCCATCGAGCGTTCTTTTTTCTTATGCGATTGTGCCGCGATAGTTAAAATACGCAATACTGCTTCATATAAGCATCCATCAGCGGCAGCAGATGAGCATACTCCTCCTTATCCGCAAGATACTCGCGGATATCCTGCACGGTGACAAGTGCGTGCACCTTGATGCCGAACTCCTCGCCGACCTCCATAACAGCGGTCTTGCCTGGGTTCTGGCCGACCTCACAGCGGTTTACCGAAATGAACATATCGGTAACCTTCACATCTGCGCAGGCCTGCAGCACCGGCATGGTCTCGCGGATAGCGGTGCCTGCGGTGATTACATCCTCGATGATGATCACGCGGTCGCCGTCCTGCGGCTTGTAGCCGACGATATTGCCGCCTTCGCCGTGGTCCTTCGCCTCCTTGCGGTTGAAGAAGAACGGCTTGTCGATGCCGTAATTGCGGGCCAGCGCACCGGAAACCGAGGTAGCAAGCGGGATGCCCTTGTACGCCGGACCGAACATTGCGTCGAACTGATCGCCGACGGTCTCCTTGACCAGAGCTGCGTAAAACTCACCCAGACGGGAGTTCTGCAGACCGGTCTTGTAGTTGCCGGTGTTGACGAAATACGGGGTCTTTCGGCCGGATTTGGTTGTAAAATCGCCGAAGCGCAGTACGTCGGCACTCATCATAAATTCGATAAATTCCTTTTTAGCAGCAGTAAGCATGATCGTTCCACCTTTTTCTATCAATATACTTATCCTCAGTATACCAGAATTTTCGGCAGGGAACAACCCTTTCTGTCAAGCGGCGGTCAACAAATTGCACAAATACACAGGGAGATTAACGTGTTATGAACGGAAAACTGTCAAACTCCTGTTGCAGAAAATGAAAAAACGCGGTAAAATATACTTAGGTATTTCTATGCCTGAACGACGATTTACAATCGTCAAAAACAAAAAGGTGGCTAACAACACAAATGGCATTTCACGGTTTTTCCGCAGAAGGCGTGGATCTTCTGCAACTGAATCGCCTGCAAAACAGCAAAGAATTTTACGATGCACACAAGGACGAGATCAAGCGGTTATCCATCCGGCCCTTTCACGAACTGATCGCAGAAATGACGCCGGAGATGGTCAAGATCGACCCGCAGTTCGTCACCGTGCCGTCCCGCATGGTATCCCGCGTGCGGCGCGATACCCGATATACCAAGGATAAGACGCTCTACCGGGCGAACATGTGGCTGTTCTTCCGCAGAGCACGACGGGAACGCGAATCCGTTCCCGCATACTACTTTGAACTGCATCCCGAATACTGGGCCTTCGGCTGCTGGGGCGCGTGGGGCAGAGGCGAAATGGAAGCGCTGCGCGAAATGATCCTCGCAGAAGACAGGCTGTTCCTTGACGCCTTTCGTGCGGTGAACAGCTGTCCGCAGGTGCACCTCGCGGGCGAGATGTACAAGCGCCCGAAATTCCCGGACGCAAAGCCGGAATATCAGGACTGGCTGAACCGCAAGGAGATCGGCGTGGATTACACAAACAGTGAGGACTTTGCTCCGGTGCTGGACGGCACGTTTGTTCCGTTCATGATGAAGACTATGCGGCAGCTTGCGCCGCTGTACAGACTGCTGCTCGCGGCGAAGGAACGCGCAGACGCGGCAGGACGGGAGGCGCTGCAATGAGATATCTTGCACTGGATTTCGAGACCGGAAACGCCTCGCCGCTGAGCGCGTGCGCACTCGGCGCAAGCGTGTTTGAGGATAATCAGCTGGTGGATGAGAAAATCTCGCTCATCCGTCCGCCGGAATGCGTGGGCAAGTTCCACTGGGGCAATGTTCGCGTCAACCACATCAAGGAGAAGATGGTCGCGGACGCACCGTCGTTCGCCGAGGTGTGGGAGCCGCTCGCCGACATCGCGGAGGGCAGCGTCATCGTGTGTCACAACGCTATGTTCGATACGAATGTGCTTTGCAGCTGTCTGGCGCATTACGGACTGAAAATGCCCGAATGCCGGTACTTATGCACGGTAAAGGTGTCCAAGCGGGTATGGCCTGAGCTGGAAAATCATAAACTGGATACGGTATCCGCCGCGCTGCACATCGACCTGAACCACCACGAGGCTGGATCGGATGCGCGGGCTGCGGGACTGATCCTGCAGGCGGCTCTGCGCAGGACGAGCAGCGCGGACGCCGACGCACTGGCAGAAAAAATCGGCATGCGGCTCGGCCGGATTTCCTCGATGGGGAAAACGCCGTGCAGCATCGCCGGGGACCCAAAACCCAGGGAGCACAGACGGACAGCACGTCCGCGCAATACGGTGAAACGAAAAGGAGAGAACAAGCTATGAAAAACTATCTGGACAGTATCGACCGCGATGCACTGCGCAGCCGTGCCGAGCAGATGCTGCACACCGCAGGCGACGCCTGTGATCAGGCAGGACGCTTTATGAATACCGCGACCGAAAAGATCCGCGGCTTCTCGCTCATCGAGTTCTTCATCTACGAGACCTGCCTGCTGTCGTTCGGTCTGTGGCTGGGCACCTGCTTCTCTAAATTTTTCAAGAAGTTCCGCGCGATCATCTTTGCAGCGTTTGCCGCAACGTGGCTGTACCTGCTGTGGCGCGTGTTCTTTGATGAGGATGAGGACTAAGCGTATTCAATCTTCGTTTTCATCCTCTGACAGCTGACAGGAAGGAGTTTATTGTTGGAAGATCCCAATCAGGAAAAAAAGTCCCGGCTTGACCTGCAGCCGCACTATATTGAGTGGGGGCTGACTGCGTTAGGTGTCATTGTAGCCTGCGTACTGGTCGTGTTCGTGCTGTTCCGCATGACAATAATCTGGGGCGTAATCAAGAAATTTTTCAGCATCCTCAGCCCGTTTATCTACGGCTTTGTGATGGCGTACCTGCTCATGCCGGTGTTCAACATGCTGTACCGCAATCTGCAGCCGCCGATGTCGCATAAATTTAAAAACGGCACACGGCTTGCCAAGGGTTTGTGCAGTGCGCTGACGCTGGCCTTCGGTCTGGCGGTTGTAGGCGTGCTGCTGTGGATGGTGCTGCCGCAGCTGGTCACGAGTATCACCTCGCTGGTAGACTCGATGGACCTGTATATGAACGAGATATCCGGCTGGGTAGCGTCGCTGCTGCACAACAACCCGGAACTTGAGCACAGCTTCATGCGCCTGTACGATCAGTTCTCCGCACAGATGATGAACTGGGCGCAAAATGACCTGCTGCCGCAGCTCGGCAGCATGATGAGCGGCGTTGTTACGACCGTAAATGTGCTGATGAACCTGCTGATCGGTGTCATTATCGCACTGTACATTCTCAACAGCAAGGACACCTTCTGCGCACAGGCGAAAAAGATGACGTATAGCTTGTTCACGGTTGAAAAGGCGAATGCCATCATGGCTCGTGTGGCGCATATCCACCGCGTGTTCGGCGGCTTCATTACCGGCAAGCTGATGGACTCGTCGATCATCGGCGTGCTGTGCTTTATCGGTATGCGTCTTATGATCTCGTTCGGCTGGATGACCATGCCGACATCGTACGCGCTCCTGATTGCGGTTATCATCGGCGTGACCAATATCATCCCGTTTTTCGGGCCGTTCATCGGTGCGATTCCGAGCACCATTCTGATCATGGTCATCAGTCCGGTGCAGGCGCTGTATTTCGTCATTTTTGTGCTGCTGCTGCAGCAGTTTGACGGCAATATCCTCGGACCGAAAATCCTCGGCAACGCCACCGGACTGTCGAGCTTCTGGGTCATGTTCGCCATTCTGCTGTTCGGCGGCGTGATGGGCTTCGCGGGCATGGTGATCGGCGTGCCGCTGTTTGCCGTGCTGTACAGCGTGTTGACCGAGAAGATCAATCATCTGCTGAAAAAGCGCGGTCTGTCCGTGGATACGAACGACTATCGCGGGCATAAGCGCATCGACCCGGAGACACACGCGTTCGTTGAAGCGCAGGAGACAACGCCTCCGGTGAGTGCAAAAGAACGCCGCCGTGCGGCAAATGCTGCACAGCGGAAAAATCAGGAAAACAAAAACCAGTAATATGCGCAAAGAGGGACACTGCGAGTTAGAAGTGTTCCTCTTTTGCGTTCTGATGCAGTACGGCAGAGTGTCGCTTGTGAAGCGAACGGAATCTTGCCTGCCTGGCAGGGGCACAAGAGGGTAGACAACCTGCGCTGACGCCGCGCGGGCGCACAAGAGGGTAGACACCTGCGGTTTCCACCCTCTTGTGAATCACCCCTTTCCCTTGGATGGTCTGGCGCAGATTGTCGACATGTGACCGCTGCGAAATAAGGGAACGGCAGAGGATTTTTTCTACCGTAGGGGAGCACAGTGTGCTCCCATGTCGAGACATATTCGTAGCGTCAGATAAATTACTGCTACACATGTGATTTCATCTAAGCAGGCGCGACATAACAGTGCCGCGCAACTCGTCAGCGCGTTATGATAGACAGCACCTACGAGGATAAATGCTGCTAAATAGATAGATTCGTAGGTGCCGTCCATAATCTCCAGACTTACGAGTTGCGCGACACGGGTATGTCGCGCTTGCGTGGATTTAACCGTATGTGTAGCGGTACGCTGTCTGTGAACTGCGAATATTTTGCGAAACAAACGCAAGAGTAACCCGACTGCCGTTCCCCCATTTCGAAGCGGTCACATGTCGGCAATCTGCGCCAGACTAAGAAATAAAGGGAAACGGGAGTTAAGAGGGTAGAAACCGCAGGTGTCTACCCTCTTGCCCTGCCGCGGGGCGCGGCGAATCCCCGCGCTCCGCAGAGCGCAACTCCTCGCTTGATTTCAAGCGAAAAACCTCCCGCCCGTTAGGAGCGAACACGCTAACGCAGTTCGAGTACCCCGCTCAACCGGTGCAGAGAAAGGAGCCGCCCCGTCAGGGCGAACACGCCTGCGGCAGTTCGAGTGCCCCGCTCAGTCGGTGCAGAGAACAGGAGCCGCCCGTTAGGGGCGAACCGCTTATGCGGTTCATGTACCCCGGTCAGCCGGTGCCGCATAGAGAAAACCGATTTTTAACCGAAAAAATCTGCGGAAACCCGCTCGGACTGATTGCGCATCCCATCTACATTTGTTATAATAAACAGTAAAGCAAAAACCAAAACGGCACGGCAGGACAAACCGGAGCCTGCTCCCGGTGCCGGACCTTCGATGCGCCGCCGCATGACGCGGCAGGAATTCCGAGGGTATACCACTTAAACTTTTTATATAGATTTTTGGAGGATTAAACGCCTTATGGAGCATATTAAGGATTGCATCGCGGCATTGCGAGAGGCCGCACCTGAAATAGATATTGCAGAAAACGAACTCATGCGCCGCCATACCACGTTCGCCATCGGCGGACCGGCCGACCTGTTCGTGCAGCCGAAGACCCGCAGGGAACTGACCGCGGCACTTGCCGTACTGCGTGAGCGCAATATTCCGTTCCTGCTGCTCGGCAACGGCTCCAACATGCTGGTGGCCGATGCGGGCATCCGCGGTGCGGTTGTTTGCACATCCGAGCTGGATGAAGTCCGCGTAAATGAGGATAACACCGTCTCTGCCGAGGCGGGCGCGCTGCTCAGCCGCATTGCCCGCCGCGCACAGCGTTCCGGTCTGACCGGAGCCGAGTTCGCCGGCGGCATTCCGGGCAGTCTGGGCGGCGCGGTTTACATGAATGCGGGTGCGTATGACGGCACGATGGCCGGTATTGTGCAGGAGACCGAGTTCGTGGACGGCGAAGGCAACATTTGTACACTCAAGGGCGATGAGCACGGCTTCGACTACCGCACGAGCGTGTTCCGCAAGCATCCGGACTGGACGGTGCTCCGTTCGACCATGCAGCTGCAGAACGGCGATTCGGCGGCGATTCTGGATAAGATGAACGATTTCGCGCAGCGCAGACGCGACAAACAGCCGCTCAATTTCCCGTCGGCAGGCTCGACCTTTAAGCGTCCCGTGGGACACTTTGCGGGCCAGCTTATCGAGCAGGCCGGTCTCAAGGGCACGAGCGTCGGCGCGGCACAGGTTTCGGAAAAGCACGCGGGATTTCTTATCAACCGCGGCGGTGCAACATGCGATGACATGCTGCGCCTGATCGAACTGGTGCAGAACAGGGTGCGCGAGCAGTTCGGCGTGGAGCTGGAGTGCGAGGTGCGCATCGTAAAATAATCAGCAGCGCCGCTCGGCGGCGTTATCACAGCAGAAACACAGGGCAGGGGGAAAGGTAACATGTATTTTTTGATCATTTCCGGTATGTCGGGCGCAGGCA
This sequence comes from Butyricicoccus sp. OF10-2, assembly GCF_003481925.1. Classification (NCBI taxonomy): domain Bacteria; kingdom Bacillati; phylum Bacillota; class Clostridia; order Eubacteriales; family Butyricicoccaceae; genus Butyricicoccus; species Butyricicoccus sp. OF10-2. The sequence continues at coordinate 16,087 of NZ_QUMC01000027.1, forward strand.
AGAGCCGCGCGGTCGCCACGCTTGAGGACTTAGGCTATTACTGCGTCGATAATCTGCCGATCTCCCTCATACCGCGCTTCGCGGAGATCTGTCTGGCGGCAACCGAACGCTATGAACGTGTGGCGCTCGTCACCGATGTGCGTGCAGGCGGCGATTTTCAGCAGCTGTTTGATTCGCTGGATTCGATCAAGAGCATGGGCTGCGATTACCGCATCCTGTTCCTCAACACGGACACGCCGACGCTCATCCGCCGCTACAAGGAAACGCGCCGCAAGCATCCGCTGATGGAAAAGGGCATGTCCATGACAGCCGCCATCGAAAAGGAACGTGAAATGCTGTCCGGTCTGCGCGACCGTGCCGACTTTGTGGTGGACACCACCGGACTGTCTGCCGCCGGTCTGCGCGAGCGTCTGCTGACGCTGTTTTCCGGCACCGAGAGCGGAGAGGTGTTCGAGGTCATCGTGCAGTCGTTCGGCTTCAAGTACGGCATTCCGCCCGAGAGCGACCTTGTGTTTGATGTGCGTTTCCTGCCCAATCCCTATTACGAAATGAGCCTGCGCGAGCGCAACGGCACCGATCCGGAGGTGCGCGATTATGTGTTCCGCGGCGGTACGGCGGATGTGCTGATGCGCTACCTGACGGGCATGATCGACTTTCTGCTGCCGCGCTATATCGCGGAAGGCAAGGCGAATCTGATCATCAGCATCGGCTGCACCGGCGGCAAGCACCGCTCGGTCGCTATCACCGAGGCGCTGAGCGAACACCTGCGCAGGAAGGAATACGGTGTAGTAACCATGCACCGCGATTACCAGAGATAAACCCGCTTCGTTCCGGACAGGCGAAGCGTGCTGTACAGAACGGAGAGAATATATGTCTTTTTCAACCGAGGTTAAAAACGAGCTGTGCCGGGTATCCATGCAGCGTACCTGCTGCACGCGTGCCGAGATTTACGGCGCACTGCTCCATGCCTCGGTTTTTTCGCACAAGGAGATACGGCTGTCGGCAGAGAACATGACCGTTGTCCGTCGCCTGCAGGCGCTGCTGCAGCGCGCGTTTTTTGTCGAGTGCGAGCCGCAGAAGGCAGGCCGCAAGCAGCAGCTTGTGCTCACCGAACCGGCGCAGATCGGACGCGTGTTTGACGCGCTCGGCTACGACTGCAAGAGCCACATCACCTACCACATCAACCGCAATCTGCTCGAGGAGGACTGCTGCATTGCGTCCTTCCTGCGCGGCGCCTTCCTCATGGGCGGCACGGTCGCGGGACCGGACAAGAAAAGCCATCTCGAGCTGAAAACCACCCACCAGAGTCTGTCGGGCGAGGAGACAAGTCTGATGCTCGATTTAGGTTTATCGCCCAAGCAGGCACGGCGCGGCAGCGCGTATCTGCTGTACTTCAAGGATGGTGCAAGCGCGGAGGATTTCCTCACGCGCATCGGTGCGCCGCACGCGGCGATGGAGCTGATGCAGGCCAAGGTAGAGAAGAATCTGCGCAACACGATCAACCGGCAGGTCAACTGTGAGACCGCGAACATGATGAAGGCTGCCGATGCATCGGCACGGCAGATTGCGGCGATTCAGGCGCTGATCGACCGGCAGGGGGAGGATGCATTTCCGGGCAACCTGTGGGAGACTGTGCGCCTGCGTCTGGAATACCCGACGGACAGCCTGTCCGAGCTGGCGCAGCGCTTTGACCCGCCTATCTCCAAACCGGGACTGAGCCACCGTCTGAAAAAGATCATTGAGCTTGCAGAAAAGGAGGACTAAATTGGTACCATTTGCACATCTGCATGTCCACAGCGAATACAGCCTGCTGGACGGCGCCTGCCGTATCGAAAAGCTGGTGGACCGTGTGGCAGAGCTGGGGCAGACCTCTTGCGCGCTGACCGACCATGGCGTCATGTACGGCGTGATCGACTTTTACCGCGCCTGCAAGGCGAAGGGGATCCATCCGGTCATCGGCTGCGAGGTGTATCTGGCGCCGCATTCGCGCTTTGACCGCAGCTACATCAACGGCGAGTGGCACACGCACCTCATCCTGCTGTGCGAGAACATGACCGGCTACCGCAACCTCATCCACATGGTGTCGTGCGGTTTCTCCGAGGGCTTTTACATGAAGCCGCGTATCGACATGGAGCTGCTGCGCGCGCACAGCGAAGGTCTGATTTGTCTGTCTGCGTGTCTGGCGGGCGCGATTCCGCGTGCGCTGGCGGACGGTGATATGGACGGCGCGTATGACCTCTGCGAGCAGTTCCTCGATATTTTTGACCGGGAGCATTTCTACCTTGAAATTCAGGACCACGGCATTCCGCTGCAGCAGAAAGTCAATGAAGGTCTGTACCAGCTTTCCAGGGAGCTGAACATCGGTCTGGTGGCAACGAACGACGCGCATTATCTCACCAAGGCGGATGCGCGCATTCAGGACGTGCTGATGTCCATTCAGATGGGCAAGACCGTGGACGACCCGACCCGCATGAAGTTTGAAACGCAGGAGTTCTACATCAAGGATGCGGACGAAATGGCGGCGCTGTTTCCGGAGCACCCGGAGGCACTCGCCAACACGGTAAAGATCGCAGAACGCTGTCAGGTTGAGTTCGAGTTTGGAAAGTACCATCTGCCCGAATTCGATGTGCCGGACGGCTACACCTCGCTCGAATATCTGCAGAAGCTGTGCGATGAAGGCTTCGCAAGACGCTATCCGAACGACGACGGCACCGTGCGCAAGCGTCTGCAGTACGAGATCGACATGATCGCCAAGATGGGCTTTGTCGATTACTTCCTCATCGTGTCCGACTTTATCGGCTACGCGAAAAGTCAGGGCATTCCGGTCGGACCCGGACGCGGCTCGGCAGCAGGCTCGATCGTGTCGTACTGCCTCGCTATCACCGACCTTGACCCGATTCACTATTCGCTGTACTTCGAGCGATTTTTGAATCCGGAGCGTGTCTCCATGCCGGATATCGACGTGGACTTCTGCTATGTTCGCCGTCCGGAGGTCATCGAGTACGTTACCCGCAAGTACGGCAAGGACCGCGTGGCGCAGATTGTCACGTTCGGCACGATGGCTGCCCGCGGTGCCATCCGCGATGTCGGCCGTGCGCTCAACATCCCGTACAACGATGTGGATGCTGTCGCCAAGCAGGTGCCGAATGAGCTGCACATTACGATCGACAAGGCGCTGACCATCAACGCGGAGCTGAAAAAGATGTACGACGAGCAGCCGCAGGTCAAAGAGCTTATTGATACGGCGCGTGCGCTCGAGGGCATGCCGCGCAACGCATCGACGCATGCGGCAGGCGTGGTTATCACCAAGGACCCCGTGGACACCTACGTTCCGCTGTCGCGCAACGGCGACCAGATGGTAACGCAGTTTACGATGGTGACGATCGAGGAACTCGGTCTGCTCAAGATGGACTTCCTCGGCCTGCGCAACCTGACCGTTATCGCGGACGCGGAAAAGCTGATTCGCCGTCACACGCCGGATTTTTCCATCGAGAACGTGGATATGAGCGACCCCGCGACTTACGAGATGCTTGGCAAGGGCTCGACCATGGGCGTATTCCAGCTGGAAGCGCGGGCATTACCAACGTCGTTACCGGTCTGCGCCCGCAGTCCATCGAGGATATTACCGCAGTCGTTGCGCTGTACCGACCCGGCCCGATGCAGTCCATTCCGCGCTACATCGAGTGCCGCCACCATCCGGAAAAGGTGACGTACAAGCATCCGCTGCTCGAGCCGATTTTAAGCGTCACCTATGGCTGTATGATCTATCAGGAACAGGTCATGCAGGTGTTCCAGAGCCTTGCGGGATATTCGCTCGGCAAGGCAGATATGGTGCGCCGCGCCATGAGTAAAAGAAGATGAAGGAGCTGGAAAAGGAGCGCGTCAACTTCATCTACGGCAACGAGGAGCTGGGCATTGACGGCGCCATCAAGCGCGGCGTGCCCGAAGCAGTTGCGGCAAGTCTGTTTGACGAGATCATGGATTTTGCAAACTATGCGTTCAACAAGGCGCACGCGGTTTGCTACGCGGTCGTGTCGTTCCGCACGGCGTACCTCAAATGCCACTACCCGAGAGAATATCTGGCGGCGCTGCTGACGAGCGTTCTGGATGTTTCGGACAAGATCTCCGAGTATATTCAGGCGGCGCGTGATATGGGCATCGCGGTGCTCCCGCCGGACGTAAACGAGTCTTACGATGAGTTTTCGGTTGCGGGCGAGAATATCCGTTTCGGTCTTGCTGCGGTCAAGGGTGTGGGACGCTCGTTTATGAAGCAGCTTGTCGAGGAGCGAGAGGCGAACGGCCTGTTTACCTCGTTCCAGGATTTCTGCGAGCGCATGTATGACCGCGAACTCAACCGCAGAGCGCTCGAAAGTCTCATCAAGGCGGGTTCGTTCGATTCCATGCATTACTACCGCAGTCAGCTTTTGAAAATCGTCAATCCCGTAGTAGATGCCATTGCACAGAACCGCAAGAAGAACATCGAGGGTCAGATGGACCTGTTCGGCATGGGCAACGACGAGGTGCGCGACACGCAGATTGCGATGCCGAACATTCCGGAAGTACCCAAGCGGGAACTGCTGGCGATGGAGAAGGAGACCACCGGTCTGTACCTCTCCGGTCACCCGATGGACGAGTACCGCAGCCTGACGCAGAAGGCGCAGGCTGCCTCTGTCAAGCAGATCATCGACGACCTGACGGGCGAGAGCAGCCAGCCGGTCTACAAGGACGGCATGACCGTCCGGCTTGCCTGTGTTATCACGGCGGTGCGTCTGAAATCGACCAAGAACGGCTCGATGATGGCATATGTCACCGCGGAGGACGACACGGCGGCGATTGAACTTGTCGTGTTCCCGCGTTCGCTGCAGCAGTGCGGCGCATATCTCACCGAGGACAGCGCAGTCCTGCTTACCGGTAAGATCGACGCACGAGAGGACGAGGCGCCCAAGGTGCTGCTGAACGAGGCGCAGCCGCTCACCGAGAGTGCGGTGGAGAGCCTGCAGCAGCCGAAAAGGGCACGCAGAAATCGGTCTACACCGATGCGCAGGCGGCGAAGCTGGCGCCGCAAAAGCTGTTTCTGCGTATTTCCAGTCTGCAGGGTGATGAATGGACGCAGATTAAAGAGGTTTTGCGCACGCAGCCCGGCGATACGCCGGTCTATCTCTACCCGATGGACACGAAGAAAAAGACGCTCGCTGCCCGCCGGTACTGGTGCAAACCGGATATTGCATTTTTAACAAAATTACGCTTTCTCTTGCGCGAGGAAGATGTTATAATACAATAGGAGACTGTGCTTATCCTTGGAGAGAGACGGTTTCCGCAGAGGGAAACAGAACTGCAATACAGAGGTCAGTGCGGCATCGACTGTGCCGCCAAGAAAGAAAACAGAACCGACAACAGGGAGGCTTTATCATGGATAAACAAATTCGCAGAATCGGCGTACTTACCAGCGGCGGCGACGCACCCGGTATGAACGCACTTATTCGCTCGGTAGTCCGCAGCGCAAGCGCACACGATATTTCCGTTCTTGGCATTCGCCGCGGCTACAGCGGTCTCATCAACGGTGACATCATCGAGATGGGTGCCCGCAGTGTAGACGGCATTATCCGCAAGGGCGGCACCATGCTGTACACCGCACGCTGCAAGGAAATGCTGACCGAGGAAGGTCTGCAGAAGGCGGCTGACACCTGCCGTTACCTCGGTATTGACGGCCTGATCTGCTGCGGCGGTGACGGTACATTCCGCGGTGCACAGGCGCTTTCCCGCAAGGGAGTTCCGTGCATCGGCGTTCCGGGTACCATTGATAATGATATCGGCTGCTCGGATTACACCATCGGTTTTGACACCGCCTGCAATACTGCGATCGAGTGCATCGATAAGCTGCGCGATACCATGCAGTCCCACGAGCGTTGCTCGGTCGTAGAGGTCATGGGCCGCCGTGCAGGTCATCTGGCACTGCAGGTTGGCTGTGCAGTCGGCGCGACCGCGATCTGCCTGCCCGAGCGTCAGCTGGATTTCGACACCGAGATCGTAGAGAGAATGCGCATCGGCCGTATCAAGGGCCGCAACCACCATATCATCATCGTAGCAGAGGGCTATGGCTCCGCACAGGACGTTGCAGACCAGATTCACGAGGCTACCGGCATCGATACCCGTGTTACCATCCTCGGCCATATCCAGCGCGGCGGCTCTCCGTCTGCTATGGATCGTGTTATGGCGACCCGCATGGGCTATGCTGCAGTTCGCGCTCTGATGGAGGGCAAGACCAACCGCGTTGTTGTTTCGGATAACAACATTGTTACCGATATCGACATTGAGGAGGGTCTAGCACAGAGCAAGGATCTGAACCAGTGTCTGTTCGAGGCACAGCAGACGGTTGCCATCTGACATGGCGCAAACTGTTCTCATCACCGGAGGCTCGCGCGGCATCGGTGCCGCCTGTGTGCGCACGTTTGCCGAAAACGGATGGAATACCGCGTTTACTTACAGCAAAAGCAGGGAAGCGGCGGACAGGCTCGCTGGGGAGACCGGCGCACTGGCGCTTTTGGCCGATCAGCAGGATACCGCGGCAGTGGAACTTGCGGTCGCGGAAGGGAAGGCACGGTTCGGCACGATCGATGCCGTGGTCTGCAATGCAGGTATCGCCGAACAGAAACTGTTCCAGAATATCACCGACGCGGACTGGATGCGCATGCTGGATGTCAATCTCATGGGTACGGTGCGCACGATTCGCGCCGTGCTGCCCGAAATGCTGCACAACCACAAGGGAAGCATCGTCACGGTGTCGTCCATGTGGGGGGAGTGCGGCGCGTCCTGCGAGAGCCATTATTCCGCGAGCAAGGCTGCGATTATCGGCCTGAGCAAGTCGCTCGCGCAGGAGCTTGGCCCGAGCAATATCCGGGTCAACTGCATTGCGCCGGGCGTGATCGACACCGACATGAACGCCATGCACAGTGCGGATACCATGCAGGAGCTTGCCGATCAGACACCGCTCGGAAGAGTCGGCGCGGCAGCCGAGGTCGCGGACAGCATTCTGTATCTGTGCTCGGATAAGTCGTCTTTCATTACCGGACAGGTTTTAGGCGTCACCGGAGGATTTTAAGATGCTGTCGCCAAACCACGGTTTGGCCGACAAGAGGAACGGACCGTGGGCCGTTCCAAAGTCGTCCGAAAGTTCCCATACGGAGACTTTCTCCCTCCAGAAGTCAAAAAAGCGAGATACATGCTCCCGCTTTTTTGGAATTTGCACTGCAAATTCTATTAAATGCGCGCTAACGCGCGAAAAGCTGCGACGTTAGTAAAGTGCGTTAAGAAAGATAGAACGAGAGGTCAAAAGACCTCTCGTTTTTTGTTTAATACGGTTCAAAGTCAAAATAATTGAGCAGACCGTTATAAATGCCCTGTGCAAACCCGAACGGATCGTTTTCCAGCTTCATCGCATCGGAAGCATTGGTCAGATACGCCAGCTCGACCAGAATCGAAGGCATCTGTGTCCGCCGCAGGACATACAGGCTCGGACGGATGCGCACGCCGTTATCGCGTGTGCCGACACGCGCAACAATGCCGGCGAGCACATGCTGCGCCAGCCAGTACGCCTGCGTATTTTCCTGATAAACATACACCTCAGTGCCGTTGACGGCGGGATTTACGTTCGCGTTGCAGTGGATGCTGATGAAGTAATCCGCAGGCCACTCATTCGCCAGCCGCACGCGCTCGGCCAGACTGGTGGCATTGCTTGTGCCGAGGATTTCCTCGGGTGAGGTGCGGCTCAGCCGCACCTCAAACCGCGGGTCTGCCCGCAGAAGATCAGCCAGATACACGCCGACAGCGTAGGTCACATCCTGTTCGAGCAGACCGCTGCCTTCCGCGCCGGTGTTCGGACCGGACGGATTGTGTCCCTGATCGACAAAAATCTTGATCGCCAAAGTATCACCTCCTCGTGTCAGCCTATGCGGCAGCGCGGCAGAACGTCCGTGCTTGACGGTCAGCACACGCCGTGTTATCCTGTAAGAAAAGAGGGGTGGGATCAATATGAAATTATATATCAAACAAAAGGTGTTCTCCTGGGTGGATCGGTTTACCGTGTTTGATGAAACCGGCGCCGACAAATACCATGTCGAGGGGGAGTTTTTCTCGTGGGGCAAGAAGCTGTATGTCACCGACTTGACCGGACACGAGACCGCCTTCATCCAGCAGAAGGTGTTCAGTATGATGCCGCGGTTCTTCGTGTACATCGACGGCGTGGAACGCGCGGAAATCGTCAAGCGGCTTACATTTTTCTACGAAAAATACGAGATCGAGGGTCTCGACTGGACAATCGAGGGTGATTTCTGGGCGCATGAGTACCGCATCACGCAGAACGGACGCGAGATCGTGTCCATCTCCAAGGAGTGGTTCACCTGGGGGGACTGCTATCAGCTGGACATTGCCGATTCCGCAGACGAAACACTTGCGCTGGCGGTCGTCCTCGCAATCGACGCAGTGCACGCGCAGGCGAACGCGGCAGCGGCTTCGACTTGAAAGGAAACGATATGATTGAGATAAACCAGGACTTCGCGGACGGCGTACTGCATTCGCGCAATCCGGAGACAAATAAAAACGACTACGGCCGCATTCTGTGCGTGTGCGGCTCGGCAGGATATACAGGTGCGGCATATTTTTCGACACAGGGCGCGGTCCGCATGGGAAGCGGCGTTGTGACGCTGGCAGTTCCGCAGGGTGCGTGGCCGGTGCTGGCGGTCAAGCTGAATGAGCCGGTCGTGCGGCCCATGCCGCAGGATGAAAACGGGTTGTTTTCCATGGACGCACTGCCGAAGCTGCTTGCGCTTGCCGAAAAGGCGGACGCGCTGCTCATCGGGTGCGGACTTGGCCGTTCGGATACGCTGACCGAAATCGTGCGTACCCTGCTTGAAAAAGCTGCCTGCCAGATTGTACTCGATGCGGACGGCATAAATTCGATTGCCGGGCATAAGGATATATTGCGGCGAACGGCAAAGCCGGTCGTGCTCACGCCGCACGCGGGCGAGTTCGCACGGCTCAGCGGCAAGCCGGATGCGACCGCTGCGGACGCGGCACAGTTCGCGCAGGACTATCGGTGCATTGTGCTCTACAAGGGACACCGCACCCGCATTTTCACGCCGGACGGCGGCTGCTATCGCAATACCTCGGGCAATCCCGGCATGGCGAAAGGCGGCAGCGGGGATGTTCTGGCAGGCATGCTGGTTTCGCTGTGCGGACAGGGCATTGACGCGGTTCGGGCGGCATGTACGGCGGCGTGGCTGCACGGCAGAGCCGGAGATTTGGCGGCGAACGCGCTGAGCGAATACGGCATGACGCCGAGCGATATGCTGACGCAGCTGCCGATTCTGCTGAAACGCTATAACTCGAAAACATGGTGATAAACCGGTCAAAGGAGTGGTAATCTGAACAGGCTGCTGTGTGGTTTGGCGGCGCTTGTTCTGCTCTGCGGCTGCGGCCGCTCGGCGGAAATGAGTGCCGAGGATGTGCGTGCGCATTTCGCATCGCTGGACAGCTGTACGGCGCATTTGAAAATAATCTCGGATTTGGACGAATCTGTACTGGAATTTGAAAGCGACTATGTCTATAATAGAGAGGACAGCGATTCTTTCACGCTGACCGCACCGGAGTCGGTCGCCGGTATCGGCGGGCGCATCTCAGGTGAGGAGAACGGCGCGTTCACGCTGCAGTACAATGAGCTGCAGCTGGATGATATTGCTCCTCGGCATACCGGACTGACACCGGCAGACGCGTGGTTCTGCCTGCTGAACGATCTGCGGTATGCTGTGCCTGCGCAGGTGTGGAGCGAGCGCACGAACGGCGAGAGCCTGCTCGTGCTGCGCTATGAAAATGCAGACGACAGCGTGGAAAAGCAGGTGTGGCTGCGGCAGAGCAATCTGCAGCCGGTCTATGCCGAGCTGTATGCGGACGGTGCGCGCGTGCTGACCATACAGGTGGAATCCTGTCAGTAAATCAGGAGCCAAACGGTTCTGTTGGAGTGACGAAAACAATGGAAGTAAATCAACACCGCACTTGGGCGGAGATCGACCTCGGTGCGATCGAGCATAATTATCGCGTGATCTGCGAGCAGGCGCAGGCGCCGGTCCTGTGTGTCGTTAAGGCGGACGCATACGGTCACGGTGCCGTGCAGGTGGCTAAGCGGCTGGAGAAGATGGACGCACCGTATTTTGCGGTAGCGACCATTCCGGAGGGTGTGGAGCTGCGAGAAGCAGGCATCGAAACGCCCATCCTCATCCTTGGTTATGTGGACGAGAAGGATATGGACACGGCGGCACAGTACGGCATCACCGTGCCGGTGTACGACCGCGAGACCGCAGAACTCATCAGCGCGGCAGCAGAGCGCACCGGCAAGCCGGTCACCGTACACTACAAGCTGGATACCGGCATGACGCGGCTCGGCTTCCCGTCGTGGGAATGTGAGCAGACCGTGCAGGATATCCTTGCGTGCTCCAAGCTGCCGGGCCTGATCAGCGAAGGCATTTTCACGCATTTTGCGGTTGCCGACGTGCCCTCGGGCGAGGCGTACACGGAATTGCAGTACAAGCGCTTCTCGGATGTGTGCGAGGGTCTGCAAGCGGCCGGTCTTGACCTGCCGCTGCGCCACTGTGCGAACAGCGGCGCTATCCAGACCTACGAGAAGATGCACTGCACGATGACGCGCGCGGGCATTATCCTGTACGGCTATCGGCCGGATGCCTCCGTGCCGCCGGTGCTCGATCTGAGACCCGCCATGACCGTCAAGGCGCGTGTGGTGCAGGTGCGCGATATTCCGGAGAATACGACCATCAGCTATGGCCGCACCTTCGAGACGGCAGAGCCGACCCGTATGGCGGTTATCTCGATGGGATACGCGGACGGCTATCTGCGTACCGGCTCGGGCAAGGCGCAGGTGCTGCTCGGCGGCGTGAAAGCGCCCGTGCTCGGCCGTATCTGCATGGATATGTGCATGGTGCGTATTCCGGAGGGCGTGGACGTACATCGCGGCGATGAGGTGACCGTGTTCGGTCCGGAGGGTTGGACGGCAGAGGACGCAGCAGACGCGGCGGGCACCATCTCGTACGAGGTGCTGTGCGCCATCAGCCGTCGCGTGCCGCGTTTCTATCGGTAATTTACTGACATTGCGTGCATAAGATGAAGCGAGGGATTTTCCCTCGCTTCATTTGTCTCTCAAAGTCGGTATCCTGTTAGTTTGATAGTATCGCGCGGCAGCGCTATTAAAACAGCATTTGCGTTGCAAATGCAAGAAAACCGGGAGCATGTATCACGGTTTTCTTACTTCTGGAGGGAGAAAGTTTCTGAACAGGAACTTTCGGACGACTTTGGAACGGCCTGCGGTCCGTTCCTGCTTGTCGGCGAAACTGTAGTTTCGCGACAGCTTTGAAGCGGAGGAGATTTTTCTCTCTCCGCTTTTCTGCATTATACAGTTATAATTTTGTGTGACACGGGGAAAATAGGTTTGCGGGAAAACCATCAGGCAGCACCGTAAATCTATTTCATCGGAGTGTGAACCAAAGTGGATAGCAACATCAAACGCGGAGATATTTACTATGCCGATCTCAGTCCGGTGGTTGGCAGTGAGCAGGGCGGCATCCGTCCGGTGCTGATCGTGCAGAACAACGTCGGCAATCGGTACAGTCCGACCGTGATCGCCGCCGCTATTACATCGCAGATCAACAAGGCGAAAATGCCGACGCATATCACGGTCGGTGCGCCGAACTACGGACTGACCAAGGATTCTATCATCCTCACCGAGCAGATCCGCACGCTGGACAAACGCCGCCTGCGCGAGAAAATGGGATCGCTCGACGAAAAAGCCATGCGGCACGTTGATGAAGCACTGGCGGTCAGTTTCGGACTCGGCTCGGTGCAGGGGTAAGCCGTATAACGGCGGGAGAAAGCGCATATCCTTTTTATAGGGTATGCGCTTTTTGCGTATAGACTGGGATTTGCTATCTGCGGACGTCTTTTCTGCGCCAGACAGCGCGTGCCACACTGCAATCGCAGGCGTAATCTTTGGGCGGCATAGCCGTGCCGCCCTCTGCGTAGGCTTTCCGATATGTGTAGCAGTACGCTGTCTGTGAACTGCGCATATTTTGCGAAAGAAACGCTGTGGTAACCCGACTGCCGTTCCCCTTTTCGCAGCGGTCACATATAGGAAATTGGCGCCAGACTAACAAGCAAAGGAAACTGGAGTCCCAAGAGGATAGTACTCATTTAATCCGCGCACGGCGCGGGAACAAGGTTTAGTGGCCTACGGGCAAACCTTGGTGTCTATCCTTTTGGACCTCCCAGCCAAAGGTTGGCTCCCATTCTATATGCTTTAGCAAGTAGTAAAATTCAAATTTGCACAGAAAGGAGAACCGCCCATGCGCGCAGACGTATTCTGTAACGACAACCCGATCGGTACGATCGATTGGACCCCGGACGCCTGCGGCGTGCAGGTCAATCTCGACTGCGCTGTCTGCGGAGACGAACTGCTGCGCTGCTATACGGTCGTGAACGGAAACATCCTGCGGGTCGGTCTGCCTGCACCGGAGCATGGCCGTCTGCGCCTGCGCCGGCATCTCTCGCGGCAAATGCTGCATGAGACTGGCTGTGAGGGCGAACCCGAACGGTTCTATCTCGCGTCTGCGCCGGAGCCTTTGCCGCAGAGCAATGCGCCGCCCGAGCAGCCGCTTGTCACCGGAGATACGGTCCTGGACGCGCTTCTATCCAGCGAAAACGTGCAGATTCAGCCGACCGAGACCGGACTGCGTCTGCAATGTCCGTTCGACCCGAAAAAGCCGTTCGCACTGGCACCCGCCTTTGTGCTTTGCCGCACAGAAGGAAACACGGCAGTTCTGGAATGGAAAAAGGACGCAGCCGATGCGGCTGCGTCCTCTGAAAAGGCGTAACTTTAGGTAATACCGCATAATTGAACAAGAGTGATTTGCGAGTAAATTTTGCGTACTGATGAGGCACAGTTTTGCGGTAATACTTGATGTATTACCGTGAAACTGCAACAAAGTCAGGACACAAAATTTCCGCAAAGCACCGCCGCTTTAATTGTGCGGTGTTGCCTTTACTTTACGATGGTCTTGGCCTCCATGTAGTAGCGCTTCTCGTGCGCCTCGCCCATGGAGAAGGTCTTGCGCGGCAGAACGCCGTCGAAAACAACGCCGCGGAACAGGTCGTTCTTGGCGATGTCCGGCAGGATGAACGAGGTTGCCCGGCTTTTCCGCCAGCGAAACAACAACGTCCGTGCCGTGGATGTAGTCGATCTTCGCAGAGGTGTGGGTCTCAAGATAAGCGTCCAGACCGGTCTGGATGGTAGCGACCGGAATGGCCCACTTCGGGTTCTCGACAACAAACACGCTCGACTTGCTCGCTGAGCAGAACGGGAAGAAGTGCGCGGTCTCGCTCTTGGGAGCCTCGTCGGCAACGTAAGCCTTGCAGCCTTCGCCGTTGTAGAAGTCGGTCAGTGCGCCGAGCAGTTCATCTGCGTCTACGCCGAACAGAGCACGGTGGATCGGCTCGATGATCAGGCTCTCGTCATGGATGTTGACAACCTCAACGAGTGCAAAACGTGCCGGATGGTTCTCCTGCTCCTCGGCAGTCAGGCCCTTCTTGACCTCTTCCCAGTACGCCTTTGCGGTGGCCATGGAGTGGTTGCCGTCGCCTACTGCATACGGCAGCAGCGCCTGTGCATCCGTGCAGCCGTACTTCTTGTTGAGGTCTCGCGATCGCAGAGTGCTTCGAGCTTGGCCTCGATGACCTCGGTCTCCGGACCGTTCGGCAGGAACCAGCCGGTGATATGGCCGCCGTTCTGCATCAGGTCGGTATCGTACAGTTTGTCATAAGAGGCGGTCTGCTCGAACAGCGGCTCGATGATCTGACGGTCGGGATCGTCGATCAGGATCATAATGTGCGGCAGCTCCAGGCACGCACCCTGACGAACCTTGAGACGGGGCGGAATACGCTCGACAACCGTCTTTTCGGTCGGGCGGATGAGGGATGCGGAACCGGGCGTGTATTCATACGCTTCCAGATCGACCGACAGCACGATGCCGCGGCGCGGGCAGGAGCCGCCGGACCAGCGCTCGGTCAGAACGACGCCGGCGGGCAGGGTGCGCAGCGTGCCGTCCTGCACATACTGCTGCATGGTCTGATGGATTTTCTCCGTGCGGGCAGCAACGTCCGCGTCCTCCAGATAAACTTCCGGCAGGGTCAGACGCAGGGTAGAGGGTGCGTCACCGACGGTCTTATCAGTCTCGGCCCAGTAGTCCGGCTGAGAAGTGTACTGGTCGCAGGCGATGACTGCCCACTTGGACAGGTCCACGCCTTCACGCGGAAACATGATCTCGGGAATACGAGTGCAGCGATTAGCCATAATTATCCTTCCTCCAGTAGAAGTAGTGTGGAATGCCTCTATTATAGCAGACAAATCTCAAGTACGGCACTCGTTTTCCAAAAATAAATGTCGGTTTGCAGAAAAAACTTTATTTGCTTGACGAAAGTATAGGGATGTTGTACAATATAATATAGGTTTGGTTGCGAAATTTGTATAAAAATACAATCGTAAAAACGGAGGAAAACCCCATGGTTAAATTCAAGGCTATCGGCGTTTCGGAGGGTCTGGCGAAGGCAAAGGCTCTCGTTATCAAGGAAGAAGATCTTTCGGTCGTTAAGGAGACCGTTGCCGATGCGGAAGCCGAATGCAAGCGCGTTCTCGACGCAGTGGAAAAAGCCAAGCAGCAGATCGAAGTGCTGCGTGACGATGCGGAAAAGAATATCGGTGCGGCTGAGGCGGAAATTTTTGACGCGCATCTGATGATGCTCGACGACCCTGATTTTGTCGAGGGTATGACAAACATTGTAACGGATGAGAAGGTTTGCGCGGAGTACGCGTGCTTTGTCAACTGCGAGAACTTTCAGGCGATGTTCCGCGCGCTCGACGACGAATATATGCAGGCGCGTGCAGCAGACATCGGTGATATTTCTCAGCGGGTCATTAAGAATCTGAAGGGCATTGCGGACAACGCGATCGACACGATCACTGAGCCGTGCATTATTGTGGCGAACGACCTTACGCCGTCCGACACGGCGAAGATCGGCGCAAGCCGGTTGCCGGTTTTATCACGAAGATCGGCGGCCGCACGAGCCATTCGGCGATCATGGCGCGTTCGATGGGCATTCCGGCGATTGTCGGTGCCGGCGAGAAGGCGGACGAGATCGCGGACGGCGACCTGCTGCTGATCGACGGCGCGGCAGGCGAAGTCGTGGCGCAGCCGGATGAGCAGACGCTTGCCGACTTTGCCGAGCGTCAGAAGGCAGATGCGGCGCATCGTGCCATGCTCGCGCAGTACAAGGATAAGGAGGGCGCGACCTCGGACGGCCGCCGTGTCATTATCGAGGGCAACATCGGTACGCCGGATGACGCAGTCCGCGTAGCGGAGCTTGGCGGTGAAGGCGTCGGCCTGTTCCGCTCGGAGTTCCTGTTCATGGATCGTACCGACCTGCCGAGCGAGGAAGAGCAGTTCGCCGCCTACAAGAAGGCGTGTGAGATCATGCAGGGCAAGCCGGTTATCATCCGCACGCTGGACATCGGCGGCGACAAAGAAGTGCCCGCACTGGCGCTGGAGCAGGAACAGAATCCGTTCCTCGGCTACCGCGCGATCCGCATTTGCTTGAATCAGCCGGAGCTGTTTCTGATTCAGCTTCGCGCGCTGCTGCGTGCCGCGCAGTACGGCGATCTGCGCATTATGTTCCCGATGATTTCGTCGGTGGATGAGGTGCGTGATGCAAAGCAGGTGCTCGAGCAGGCGAAGGACATGCTGACCGCGGAAGGCGTACCTTTCAACTCGAACGTCAAGGTCGGCATTATGGTCGAGATTCCGGTGGCGGCTGTCTGCGCGGATGTGCTGGCGAAGGAGGTTGACTTCTTCTCAATTGGCACGAATGACCTGATTCAGTATTCCTGCGCGGTGGACCGCATCAACGAGAAGATTTCCTACCTGTACCGTCCGCTGCATCCGGGCGTGCTGCGCCTGATCGCCATGACGGCCAAAGCAGCGAATGAGAACGGTATCGAAGTCGGCGTATGCGGCGAGATGGCAGGCACGGCCGGCATGGCGCCGGTGCTGTGCGGTCTCGGCGTGACCAATCTGTCCATGTCGGCATCCGCAATGCTGGCAGCAAAGGCAGACCTTGCAAAGCACTCCTACGACGAATGCAGGGAACTGGCTGACAAGCTGCTCGCGTGCGCAAGCGCGTCTGACGCAGAGCGTATTTTCACGGACTGGAGAGAGTCCTGAGCAAGAGTAAAAAGCCGCCGTTTCCCTGTGAAGCGGCGGCTTTGCACTGTTCGGATGGATAGAACTTGACTTGTATCGGAAAACGGATATCGCTTATCAGGATAACAAGCATTATCTGAGCAAATCCATGTCGTTTTCCTCGCCCGGTGCGACGCCTGTTTTGTTTTGGGCGCAAGCGCGAACGGCTGGATGAAATGGAAAGACAAGTGCGGCAGAACACTTGATGAGCTGTTCCGCAGACAGGCAGAGAAAGCATAAGTAAAGGGACACGGAATGATTCTGTGTCCCTTTTTTCGCAGGAAAGAGAAGCGTTTAGCCCTGGTTTGCCATATTCTGCTCGTAGGATTCGATCATCTTCTTCACCATCTGACCGCCTACGGAGCCGGCCTGACGGCTGGTCAGATCGCCGTTATAGCCCTGCTTGAGGTTTACGCCGACCTCGCAGCTGCCTCCATTTTGAAGCGATCCATTGCCGCGCGCGCTTCCGGTACCATGCCCTGATTAGAACCATTTTTCGTGTTAGTCATGTTTGTTCGCTCCTTTTCGATTCGGTTTGGTGTGTTGGGTTTTGCTGATAGTAGGTTGCGCACCAAAGGTCGAAATATGAGATGCAAATGCTGTGACGGAAGCCAGAAAATATGATAAGCAAACGCGTTTTGCCAGCGCAGGAAAACAAGCGTTGAAAATTTGCTTTTGGACAGCGCATAAAACCTGCTCTGCTCATATAATAAAGAAAAGCACAGACATATACAGCCTTATTAGTTACGGTATATACTGCAGATGGGTTAGCTTATTCTAACTTATCGTTTCCGCCCGTCACCAGTCGTCCGGATGTGTTTTTCACTAAATTGTAAGCAAACATGTCTTGCAAGGATTTGTGCAATATGCTAATATGATGGTGATATATGTCCGATGCACAAATGTACAATATGCGGACACGGGAACGAATTCCGAGAAAGTCTGACAGCGATCGGAAGCGGCAGTGGAGGTGCCGCTGAAAAAGTCATATTCACTCAAATTAGGATGCTTAACCTTTTGCAAGCACAGATTTACGTGGGAATAAGGCGGCTATGCCGCTTTATCAATAATGGATAGAGAACAGAAAGGACATCATAGTATGAGTCAAAACGAGAAGAGGTTATTCGACAGACACAAGAAACAGGAAGAACCGCCTTTAGAGCAGACGCAGGCAGTGCCTGCGGTACAGGATGAAATCGCGGCAGAGCCTGCAGCCGAGGCGTCGCCCAAGCGCAACAAATACGCAGACAAAATGAATCGCAAAAAGCGCAGACTGAGCAAGGGTGCGCGTATCGGCATTACGGCGGCGGCAATTGCGCTGCTGCTTGGCGGCGGCATCTGGGCTGTGGTGAAATCCCGCGATGCGGGCACGGAGAATGTGACGCAAACCACGGCTGCGGTCAGCTGCGGCGATCTGGAGACCTACATAGAGGGAAGCGGTGTTACTGCTGCCAAAAAACGTGAGGAGCTTGGCCGGGAGGTTAAGGGCAAGGTAACACAGGTGCTGGTTGCCGAGGGCGACGAGGTGCACACCGGCGATCCGCTGCTGGTAATCGACCCGACCGAAACCCGCAAGGAGCTTGCGGATGCACAAAAGGAGCTGACCGAGGCGGAACGCGGTGTCTCGGACGCGCAGCTGGAGGTCTCCAAGGCACAGTCCGACTTGAGCGCGGCGCAGAGAAAACTGAGCCGTCTGCACATCACGGCGCCGTTTACCGGCAAACTGATTCCGGCCAAGGATTCGGACGACAAGGATGTGTCCTTCCGTGTCGGTGAGCAGGTGAGCGAGGGTCAGGTCATCGGCTACATGGTAAATGACCGCCAGATGAAGCTGACGCTGGCGTTCAGCGCCGAATATGCCCGCAGCATTCGCACCGGACAGACGGCCACGGTATCCATCGCTTCTGCGATGAGCGAGGTGAGCGGTACGGTATCGTCGGTCGAGACAGCACAGCAGATTTCGAGTGAGGGTGTGCGCGTTATCCGCGTCGGCATTACGGTGAATAACCCCGGTTCGCTGACAAAGGGCATGACAGCCACCGCGACGATCAATGCCGGGCGCCTCGGTGCGATCTATCCGGCGAACGCGGGCACACTGGAATACAGCCGCGAGGAAGCCGTCACCGCACAGATGAGCGGCGAGATCATCAAGCTGAACGGCACAAGCTACAGCACCTACAACGGCGGTGCGCTTATCATGTCCCTGTCGAGTGACGCTTCTCAGGATGAGATTTCAGCCGCGCAGAATGGTATTGCGGCGGCAAACCGCACGGTTGCCAGCGCAAAGACGGCTGCAGACGAAAAGCGGGCACACATTGCCGAACTGCAGCAGAAGATTCAGAACTCGACCGTTACCTCTCCGATAGACGGCGTTGTTGTCAGCCTGAACGCCGTTGAAGGACAGGAGGCGACCGGCTCGGAGACGCTCGTTGTGGTTGCTGATTTGAATGATATTGCCGTCAACGCCGAGGTCTCCTCGATGGATATCGGCTCGGTGCAGCAGGGACAGCAGGCGACTATGACGATGTACGCGTCGGACGGCTCCGAGATTTCGCTGACCGGCGAGGTGCAGTCGGTTGCGCTGGAGCCGACACAGAACTCCAGTAACGGGCAGGGCAGCATGCCGACCTTCAAGGCGGTCATTTCGGTGGATCCGCTGGAGGGACAGAAAATTTACAGCGGCATGTCTATCGAATATAAAATCACGACGGCCTCGTCCTACGGCTGCCTGATGGTACCGTCGTCGGCTATCGTCAACACGGACAGCGGCACAGCTGTATTCGCCAAGCCGCTGACGGACGAGAACGGAAACGAGATTCCGTTTGAGGAAACCCTGCCGATCCCCGAGGGTACCGAAGGCATTCCGGAAGACTATCAGCTTGTACCGGTCGAGACCGGCATTGCCGATTCGACCAACACGGAAATCCTCGGCGGTCTGGAAGAAGGCACAGAGGTATTCCTCGCCGGACCGAGCGACCTGTATGCCGATATGTCGGATAACGGCATGTCAGTCAGTATGTCAGTCGGTTGAGGAGGGCGCGCTTATGTGGGAAAGAAAGGCGCAGACTCCTGACACGGAGCGCCGCGCTGAATTGCTGATTGACGTTCAGCGCATGAGCAAGATTTACAACGAAGGAAGAGAAAACGAAGTGCGTGCACTGGATGATATCTCGCTGCAGGTATCCTGGGGAGAGTTCCTGTGCATTCTCGGACAGTCCGGCTCGGGCAAGTCCACGCTGATGAACATTCTCGGCTGTCTGGATATTCCGACCTACGGCTCTTATCATCTAAACGGGCAGCTGGTCAGCGATATGAAGCCGTCCGTGCTGTCCGGTATCCGCAACCGGGAGATCGGGTTTATCTTTCAGGGCTTTAATCTGATTCCGGCGCTGACGGCGCTCGAAAACGTCGAGCTGCCGCTCATCTACCGCGGTATGCCGCGGGAGGAGCGCCGCCGTCTGGCACAGGAGGCGTTAGTCTCGGTCGGGCTGGAAAAGCGCATGGATCACCGTCCGGGTGAGATATCCGGCGGACAGCAGCAGCGTGTTGCGATCGCGCGGGCAGTGGCGGCAAAGCCGCCGATCATCATGGCGGACGAGCCGACCGGCAACCTGGATTCTGCCTCCGGTCTGGATATTATGCGCAAGCTGACTGCACTCAATGAGCAGGGAACCTCCATCATCCTCATCACGCATGACAACCATCTTGCACAGATGGCAAAACGCATCGTGACGATACAGGACGGCAGGATCATTTCGGACACGAAAGGAGGGGCCGTATGAATTGGATGCAGACGGTTCGTATGGCGTTCAAGTCCATCCTGAACAACAAGGTTCGCTCGATTCTGACCATGCTGGGCATCATCATCGGTGTGGCATCGGTTATCGCTATCGTGGCGTCGATTCAGGGCACGAGCAAGCTGCAGCGCCTGCAGTATGAGGCGATGGGCGTCAACCGCATCGACATCTACGGATACGGTGCCAAAAACCGCGACTGGCAGGAGTTTGAGGACTATATGACGAATGATCTGTCCGACAAAATCGCTGCATGGTCGCCGCAGAGCCAGTATTACGACTGGCAGAACAGCGGCATCCAGTACCGGGCCAAAAGGCTGGATAACAACGACAGCAACAGCGGCTACACCTATATGTACTTCGGCAACGAGCATTACGGCGAGGTGACAAGTCATGCGATTTCCGCCGGACGGGATATTTCCGCTACGGACTGCCGCACGCGCGCCCGCGTCTGTGTGATCGGAGAAACATTGCGCAAGTATTTCTTCGGGGCGATGAGCCCGATCGGGCAGAAGCTGCAGATCGGCGGCAAGGGCTTTGAGGTTATCGGCGTGTATGCCGGCAAGTATGACGGTAAGCTGAATACAGACGATCAGATGATTGTGATGCCGTACACGCTGCAGAGCACGATGATGAGTGTATACGGCATGGCAGACCGCCAGTATATCGTGAAGGCGGCGGACAAGGACGTGATTGCCGAGCTGACAGACGAGCTTCTGCCGGGCTTTATGCAGGGCCGCTGCGAGGCGGGAAACGGATATTTTTCTGCTTCGTCGGACAGCCAGTGGCAGGAGCAGAGCGAGTCCTCCAACAACATGCTTGCGCTGCTCGGCGGCGGTGTCGCCGGAATCTCGCTGCTCGTCGGCGGTATCGGCATTATGAATATCATGCTGGTGTCTGTTACCGAGCGCACCCGCGAGATCGGTATCCGTATGGCAATCGGCGCCCGCAAGCGGGATATTATCGGGCAGTTTCTGGTAGAGGCCTCGGTGGTCTCGTGCTGCGGCGGTGTGATCGGCATTGTGCTCGGCTGCTTTCTTTCGGCGGTGTTGGGCAATCTGCTGCTCGCGAAAACGCAGAACAGCTACATGCCGACCGTGGAGCAGTTCACCGTACTGCCCTCTGCGGGACTGGTCATCGGCGCATTTCTGTTTTCTGCGCTGCTGGGTATCATCTTCGGACTGTATCCCGCCAATAAAGCCTCGAATCTGCAGCCGGTAGATGCGCTGCGGACGCAGTAAAAGGAAAGGACAGGTAGGAAAATGAAAAAAAGATTTGTCAGCCTGTGTCTGGCAGGCTTGATCATGGTTGCACCGGCTTCGGCGGTGTTTACCGATATTTCAGACAGCAGGGTATCGCAGACGGCCGCCGTTCTGGATGCGCTGGGTATCATGCAGGGCGTAGGCGGCGGCAGCTTCGCGCCGGGTAAGGCGCTGACGCGGGCGCAGTTCTGCAAGCTAGCGGTTACCGCTATGGGTGTGACGGATGTAAGTCCGTATGCCAGCTACACGATTTTTCCGGATGTTAAGCATTCGCACTGGGCAGCGCCGTATATCAACGCGGCAGTACGCCATCCGGAACTGAAGGAAAAGGCCATTATCCGCGGCTATGCGGACGGCAGCTTCGGCCCGGATAAGATTGTCAGCTACGGTGAGGTCTGCACCATGCTGCTGCGTATGCTGGGCTATAAAGAGGAGGACGTCGGTCCGTTCTGGCCTGCGGACTATATCGCGCAGGCACAGGCCATCGGTCTGACGGACGGTGTCACGATTGCGGATGCGCGTGCCGCAGTCAAGCGCGGAGACGCGGCGGTGCTTCTGCTGAACGCTCTGAATACGGATAAAAAGGGAGAAGAGGGCAGCACACTGCTCGACAAGGTCGCGTCCTCGACGGTCAAGGACTGCATTCTGCTCGAGACCGGAAAGACATACAGCGCCCTTGCTGCAGATGAGGCATTGTTCTATGAGGACGGTGTTGTGGATGCGAAATCTCCCCGTAAGACCGCCGGTACGCTGGACAGCAGCATGATCGGTGTGTACGGCACAATCGTTGTCGGCAAGGGCAGCAGCAAGGTTGCGGTCGGTGTGATTCCGAACGGCAACAAGACCGAAGCCTATGAGGTTGTCAATGCGGCAGCAGATCGTATCGTTACCACGAACGGAACACTGCGTCCGGACCGCAAGACCAAGCTGTATATCAGCCGCGACCATGTCATGAATGAGTACGAAAATGCATGGGCGAACCTGCAGTCCGGCGACACGCTGACCCTGTACTACAACGAGTACGGCGTGCTGCAGCTGATGGCAGTCCTGCCGAAAACGACAGCAGGCGCCGCGCACTCGTTCGTTTACGGTCTGGCGACATCGCGCAGGATTCCGGCGGAGTATACGATCATCAAAAACGGTGCGAAGATCGACGCGAGCAAGCTGAAAAAGTACGATGTTGTGACGCTCGATGCCGCAAACCGTCAGGCGATTGTTTCGGATACCAAGCTGAGCGGAAAATATCAGACCGACTCGACAACGTACAGCCATCCCTCTCAGGTGAAGATTCTGGGAAAGGACTTTGAGGTTTCCTCCGAGGCGGCGGCAACGTTTAAGGATATGAAGCTGAACGATTACATCACGCTGCTGTTTGACGCGGACGGCAATGTTGCGGCTGCGTACCCGAAAAAGGATGTCAGCGCGGAGATGCAGGGCATTGTAACCAAAATTGGCGGGGAAAAGGCCACGGTCACGCTGACAAACGGTCTGACCCTGCGGGATATTAAGATTACACCGTTAATAAATCCGATTTCTGGTCAAGATATTACTTCGAGTTTACTTGGTCGTCTGGTTACGGTCAGCCAGTCCGGTGAGGGGGCAGACCTGATTCGCCGCACGCTCTCCGGAAAGACCGCCGGAAACTGGTCTGTTGCGGAGGGAAAACTGGGCAGTAACGCCGTTTCCTCCAAGGTGCGCGTGTATGAGGAGGTGCTCTCCGGCGCACCGCTGAACGCGATCAACGTCAGTGATATTGACCTGACCTCGGTTCCGGCTTCGCAGATTAAGTATACCGTGCAGGATAATGCAGGTACGGTTACGAATATTGTTCTGGGCGATGTGACCGGAGAAAGCTGGATTTATGGTATTGGCTATGGCAAGCGAGATAAGACGGATGAGGAAAATGGCAATTCTCCGGAATATGTTGTGCTTCGCCATTGGGACGGTGCAAAGCAGGAGGAAAGCACATTCCGTGTACTCACGCTGCCGCGCGGTCTGGGCGGTGTACCGATTGCAGTCCCCAGAGGGTACTCAACCGATGAAAGCATCGTCAATACCTCGCTGGATACGCTCAAGCTGACATTGATCGACACGGTAAAGTCGTCTGCATTTGACGGTTCCTCCGGTGTCCGTACCAAGGACGGCTATTACGAGCTGGCAGAGAACATTGGCGTTTATATCTCGGAGCAGAACAGGTTTATTTCGCTGCAGACGGCGAAATCCAACTACACGAGCTTCCGCGTATACGCCAATAAAACGGCGGAAAACGGCGGGAAAATCCGTGTGATTGTCGCTTCGTGATTTGCTGTGTGCTGCGGCCATAGTTTTTCGTTAAATAATTGAAATTGCAAAACGGATGCTTCTCTGTGCTTGGAGAGGCATCCGTTTTGTTTCGGCTTGGATTTTAATGCAGTCTGCGAGATTCATAAACGTCACAAAAGCAACAAAAAACCGCCTATTCATTACGAATAAGCGGTTTTACATGGTCCGAGTGACAGGACTTGAACCTGCGGCCTCTTGACCCCCAGTCAAGCACGCTACCAGCTGCGCTACACCCGGATTTGCAACGGTCTATCAAACCTTGCCTAAATAGGATACCAAATCCGGAGGGAAAAGTCAAGTGTTTTGTGAAAATTCTTGCAGCAAATTTGCTTTGCAGCGCTTGCTTCCGGTGCAGTCGAAACAGCCATCGCATACGCTGCACCGTATGCGATACACCGCGCTTTTCCCATCATAGCACCTGTTTTCTCTCGATACAAAAAAGAAGCCCGCAAAAGCAGGCTCCTTTTCTCATATTTGATTACTGAACTTCTGCTGCCTCAACCTCACGCTTTTCCTCCGCGATATGATGCTTATTCGCGTAGCCGGTCAGAATAAGCGTCAGCGCGCCGTCGCCGGTGACGTTGCAGGCGGTGCCGAAGCTGTCCTGCAGGGCAAAGATGGTCAGCATAAGCGCGGTGCCGGTGCCGTCAAACAGCAGGATGCCGGTGATCAGACCGAGCGAAGCCATAACCGTACCGCCCGGCACGCCGGGTGCGCCGATGGCGAAAATGCCGAGCAGCACGCAGAACAGGATCATGGTTCCGACAGACGGAATCTTGCCGTACAGAATCTGCGAGATTGTCATGACGAAGAAAACCTCGGTCAGCACCGAGCCGCACAGATGGATATTGGCGAACAGCGGAATACCGAAATTAACCATGTCCTTGCGCAGCACTGTGGATTTCTTTGCGCAGCGCAGAGCAACTGCCAAAGTCGCCGCGGAGGACATCGTGCCGACTGCGGTGATATACGCCGGACCGTAGTGCTTCACTACTTCGATCGGGTTCTTGCCCGAGTATGCGCCCGCAACTCCATAGAGCAGCGCCATCCAGATATAATGACCGATCATAACGATGATGATGACCTTGATGAACACCGGAAACTGCTTGGTGATCGTGCCCTCATATGCCAGACCGCAGAAGGTGGACGCGATAAAGAACGGCAGAATCGGGATGATGATCTTGGTGACGATGGCGAGGACAATGTTCTGCACCTCGTCAAGCAGGGACTCCATCATCTTGGATTTGGTCCAGGTGATGGCCAGACCGACCATCAGCGACAGCGCCAGTGCGCTCATCACGTTCATGACCGCCGGAATCTCCAGCTGGAACAGTACCTCGGGCAGTTCGCGCAGGCCGTCAACCTGCGATACGATCGACAGGTGTGGAATGAGTGCGTAACCGGCTGCCGTGCTCATCAGCGCCGCGCCGACCGACGACACATACGCGATGATGAGCGCAATGCCCAGCATTCTGGATGCGTTGTGGCCCAGTTTGGTGATGGACGGCGCAATAAAGCCGATAACGATCAGCGGCACACAGAACGTGATGATCTGACCGAGCACCTGCTTGATTGTCACGACCACGTTCATCACGGCCTCGTTCGCCACCAGACCGAGCACGATGCCCACCGCAACGCCAAGCAGCAGCTTGAACGGCAGGCTGTTTAGAATTTTTTTCATACCTACATACTCCCTTTGTTTGCGTTGCATCTGGATGACATCGGCGGATTTCTCCTCAGCCTGTCACGCTGCCGCCAAGTTGCCATGTGGACACAATGATATACCTATATGATACAATTTACAGCGCGTTTCGTCAAGGCAAATACGGGAAATGGCTGCGCCAAATAAAAACAGAGCGGTTTTTTCCTGCAATTTATGGTATACTTAAGGCATACCACAATCGCTTCTGTTCAATTATGCGGTATTGCTGTAATATAGGGCAACACCGACAAGGGAGGTAAAACCATGTCACAAACCTTAACCATAACGGCGGAGCAGGTGCTTGCATCGGCAGAGCGCATCCGAGAGGATATTGTCCGCGACCGGCGGACACTGCACGCTGCACCCGAGGTCGGCACCGACCTGCCGAACACTGTAGCCTGCGTCAAAAAACGCCTGCTTGAGATGGGCTATCAGCCGCGCGAGCTGGCGGGTGGTGTCGTCGCAGAGATAACCGGCACCGAGACCGGCCGCTGTCTGCTCCTGCGCGCCGACATGGACGCGCTGTGCGTGACCGAGCAGACCGGACTGGATTTCGCATCCGCGAACGGCTGCATGCACGCCTGCGGCCACGACATGCACGCGGCGATGCTGCTCGGTGCGGCACAGCTGCTGCAGGAGTACCGGACGCAGCTGCAAGGCACGATCAAGCTGGTGTTTCAGCCGGACGAGGAGGGCTTTACCGGCGCAAAGGCCATGCTCTCGGCGGGCGTGCTGAAAGACCCGGCACCGCAGGCAGGCTTTGCGCTGCACGTCAATTCGGGCACACCGTCCGGACTGGTTCTGTGCGGACGCGGCACGTTTATGGCGGGCTGCACGCTGTTCCGCATCACGGTAAACGGCGTTGGATGCCACGGCGCAATGCCGGAAAAGGGCGTGGACCCGCTCAATATCGCAAGCCACATTTACCTGTCGCTGCAGGAGATCATCAGCCGCGAGATCGGTGCAAAAACGCCGGCTGTCGTGACCATCGGCCGCATGACCGGCGGTGAGGCGCCCAATATCATCCCGCAGACCGCGGTGCTCGAGGGCACCATCCGCAGCTTTGACCGCGACCTGTCCGCGCAGATCTTCACCCGCATCGGGGAAATCGCACAGTGTACCGCACAGGCGTTCCGCGGCACAGCCGTCACGGAAGAGATCGCGTCCGCGCCGCCGCTCAGGAATGACGTTGCGCTGACCAATCGTATGGCAGACCTTGCCGGTGCACTGTTCGGTGAAAAGCTGATCTATCGGATGGACGAGGGCGGCATGGGCTCGGAGGATTTTGCGTCCTACACCTACGATTTACCGTGCGCATACCTGCTCATCGGTGCAGGCACCAAGCAGGAAAATCCTGCGTTCGGTGAGCCGATGCACAACGAAAGAGTCGTGTTCAACGAGGATATCCTGCCGCGCGGTGCAGCGCTGCATACCTGGTGTGCGCTGAACTGGCTGGCAGACGAGGATAACGCGTGACAACCGAACAATTCTTTATCGAAAACACACCGGCGGTGCTGTACGGCGAGCCGTCGGACACGCTGTGGCTGTTCGTTCACGGGCAATTCGGCCGCAAGGAAGAAGCCCTTCCGTTTGCAGAAATAGTGGCTCCGGATGCACAGGTTTTGTCCATCGACCTGCCGAATCACGCACACGCCAAAACCGGGATGAGGAATTTGCACCATGGACAGCCGCACCCGAACTCACCCGCGTGATGGCTTACGCAAGAGCACACTGGCGCGCGACAAACGTGCGCGCGACCAGCATCGGGGCGTATTTTGCGCGGCTGGCGTTTGCCGCACCGGAAAAAGCGCTGTTCGTGTCGCCCATCGTGGATATGGAGCGCTTGATCTGTGACAGAATATGCGCGGCAGGCATTACCGAGCAAATCCTGCGCGAGCGCGGCATGTATCCCGCAAGGGAAGGGGATATGCTCTCGTGGGACTACCTTTGCTGGGTGCGGGAGCATCCGGCAAAGGACTGGTACTGCCCGCAGTACATTCTCTACGGCGAAAATGACAGCATGACTGACTTGGCGACTATCCGCACTTACACGGCAAAATCCGGTGCGGAGCTGATCATCGTGCCGCAAGGCGAGCACTGGTTCCGCACACCGGAGCAGCTGGCTGTTATGGCCGACTGGGAACGCAAACATAAATAAGGAGCACAATATGATTCAGGAAATCTGCAAAGACGAGAAATTTTTAGCGCAGAAGGCCGAGCAGGCCACGCCGGACGATATCCAAACCGCAACCGACCTGCTGGAAACGCTCGAAGCGCATAAGGACGGCTGTGTCGGCATGGCGGCGAACATGATCGGCGTGAACAAGCGCATTATCGCGTTTGATAACGAGGGAACGTATATGGTGATGTTCAACCCGCAAATCGTCAAGCAGTCCGGCGGCTATGAGACCGAGGAGGGCTGTTTGTCGCTGACCGGCACGCGCAAAACGCGCCGCTGGCAATCCATCAAGGTGCAGTATCAGAACGAAAAGTTCCAGACGAGACTGAAAACCTTCACCGGCTGGACCGCACAGATTATCCAGCACGAAATCGACCATTGCAACGGCATCATTATTTAAGGAAAAAGCAAAATGTAAACCAACGCATACAAAAAGGCACACCAAACGGTGTGCCTTTTTTCTGCCGTTCGCGCAAGCGCAGGCAGCGGCGTACCGCAGTACGCCGATTCAATTCCCTGAAAAAGTCCGGCTCTGCCGGACTTTTTCTCCACTGCCCGTGCCGCAGCGGCACGGCCTCGTCCGTTGTGCGGACGAGAGGGGGATATCCCACAAAGTTTCTACGGAACTTTGTGGGTATCTAAGGGGACAGCGTCCCCCTTAGAAGAAGGTTTAGCCCGGCGGCCAGGTCATATCCCGTCCGGAAAGGACGTGGAAATGCAGATGGAACACGCTCTGACCCGCCTGCTCTCCGATGTTGGAGACCACGCGGAAGCTGTCCATGCCGCGCTCCTTCGCAATCTTCGCGATAACCTCAAAGCAGTGCGCCACAACCGCGCTGTTGGATGCATCAACGGCGGCCACAGACTGGATGTGCTGCTTCGGGATCACGAGAAAATGCGTGGGAGCCTGCGGGTCAATATCGTTGAAGGCGTAGCAGAGGTCATCCTCGTACACCTTGCTTGACGGGATATCGCCCGCGATGATTTTACAGAACAGACAATCTTCCATGGAATGATCGCTCCTTTCTGAAAGGGGAGTGCCGCGAGAGCGTTCCCGCGGCTTTCCTCTAAAGTTTATTACAGCATTGCTTCAACGATGTTGTTGACAGCCTCGAGTGCTTCCTCCAGCTTTGCCGGATTCTTGCCGCCTGCGGTTGCGCTGTCCGGACGGCCGCCGCCGCCGCCGCCAACGATCTTGGCAACTTCCTTGATGATCTTGCCGGCGTGTGCGCCCTTCTTGACAGCTTCGGCGCCGCAGACACAAAGCAGGCTTACCTTGTCGCCGTTGACTGCGGAGAGAACAGCAACCATGTTCTCCTTCTTGCTCTTGATGTCATCGCCCATGGTGCGGAGCATGTCGGCAGATGCGTCATCCAGCTTGGTGGCAACCACGTCTACGCCCTTGATGTTGCGGGATACGTTGAACAGGTCAACCATCTGCATCGCAGCGACCTTTGCGCCCATCTTTTCGAGCTTTTTGTTGAGAGCACGCATATCGTTTACCTGCTGCTCAATCTTGGCAGACAGCTCGTTCGGATTGGTCTTGAGTACTGCAGCAGCCTCGTTGAGAACCGCCTGACGGTCGTTCATCAGCTTGAGGACAGCCTTGCCGGTAACGGCCTCGATACGGCGCACGCCTGCTGCAACAGAGGCCTCGCCGATGATCTTGAGCGAACCGGCCTTCGCGGTGTTGTCGAGGTGGGTACCGCCGCAAAGCTCGATGGAGTCACCGGCCTGTACCACGCGGACGGTCTGACCGTACTTCTCGCCGAACAGCGCCATAGCGCCCTTCTTCTTGGCATCGTCAATGCTCATTTCCTCGGTGATAACCGGGCTGCCTGCCAGAATTGCATCGTTTACCATATCCTCGACCTTAGCCAGCTCCTCAGCGGTCAGCGCTGCAAAGTGGGTGAAGTCGAAGCGGATATGATCGTTTGCAGTGTAGGAGCCTGCCTGCTCAACATGGTCGCCGAGCACGTTGCGGAGCGCCTTCTGGAGCAGGTGGGTGGAGGTATGTGCACGGCAGATAGCCTGACGGTAAGCCGCATCAACAGAAGCCGTAACCTCGTCCTCAACGGACAGCTCGCCCTCGGTGACAACGCCGATGTGCATATACTTGCCGTCCTTGGTCTTCTGAACATCGGAAACGGTCATTGCGCCGTTCTTGCCGGTGATAACGCCGTGGTCACCGATCTGGCCGCCCATCTCCGCGTAGAACGGGGTGCGGTCGAGTACAACGGTGATCTTCTCACCCTTGGCAGCTGCGCCGGAAACCTCGCCCTCGTTTACGATAGCCAGAATCTTTGCGGACTCCTCAAGGGTGGTGTAGCCATCAAATGCGGTCTTGATGGACTTGTCCAGACCCAGATCCTCGCTCTGCCAGCCGAGGTCGCCCATCTTCTTGCGGTCCTCACGGGCACGCTCGCGCTGCTCGTTCATCAGGCGATCGAACTCCTCGCGGCTGGTGGTCATGCCCTGCTCCTCGAGTACCTCAAGGGTCAGGTCGATCGGGAAGCCGTAGGTGTCATACAGCTGGAATGCGTCCGCAGCGGACAGCTCCTTGCCGTCGGAAGCGGCGATCTTGTCATTCAGGATAGCCAGACCGCTGTCGATGGTCTTGTTGAAGCTGGCTTCCTCGTTCTCGATAACCTTGTGGATATATTTCTGCTTCTCAACCAGCTCCGGATATGCGCCGCCGGACTCGTTGATAACGGTGGAAGCAACGTCGGACATAAACGGCTTGTCAATGCCGAGCAGCTTGCCGTGACGAACGGCGCGGCGCAGCAGGCGGCGCAGAACGTAGCCGCGGCCCTCGTTGGACGGGATAACGCCGTCGCAGATCATCATAACGGTGGAGCGGATGTGGTCGGTGATAACGCGCAGGGAAACATCGGTCTTATCGCTATCGCCGTAGTGCTTGCCGGCGATCTCGGAAACCTTGTTGGTGATGTTGCGCACAGTGTCAACGTCGAACAGGGAGCCAACGCCCTGTACCACGCACGCCAGACGCTCCAGACCCATGCCGGTGTCGATGTTCTTCTGCTTCAGCTCAGAGTAGTTGCCGTGGCCGTCGTTGTCGAACTGGGAGAATACGTTGTTCCATACCTCCATGTAGCGGTCACAGTCGCAGCCGACGGTGCAGCCGGGCTTGCCGCAGCCGTACTCGGGGCCGCGGTCGTAGTAGATCTCAGAGCACGGGCCGCACGGACCGGAGCCATGCTCCCAGAAGTTGTCCTCCTTGCCGAAGCGGAAGATACGCTCCGGTGCAATGCCGACCTCCTTGTTCCAGATCTCGAATGCCTCGTCATCGTCAACGTAGATGGACGGATACAGGCGATCCGGGTCAATGCCGACCCACTCCGGACTGGTCAGGAATTCCCAGCTCCAGTGAATGGCCTCGCGCTTGAAGTAGTCGCCGAAGGAGAAGTTGCCCAGCATCTCGAAGAAGGTGCCGTGACGGGCGGTCTTGCCAACGTTCTCGATATCACCGGTGCGGATGCACTTCTGGCAGGTGGTAACGCGGTGGCGCGGCGGCTCCTGCTCGCCGGTGAAGAACGGCTTCATCGGCGCCATGCCGGAGTTGATGAGCAGAAGCGACGGGTCGTTCTGCGGGATGAGCGAAAAGCTCGGCAGGCGGAGATGACCCTTGGTTTCAAAGAAACTGAGGTACATCTCGCGCAGCTCGTTGAGTCCTCTGTACTGCATATAAATTGATTCCTCCAAAAAAGAATTTACGGAAATAAAACAGAAAATGAAAAAAGCCTCCGCCCGGACTTCAAGGGCGAAAGCATGCTTCCACGGTACCACCTTGATTTGAATATGGGTATGCCATATCCATCTCGGTAATCCGGTATCGGGGATCGGACGGTCTGTTTCAGTTGCAGACTGCTCGGAAGTGGCTGTTTTCCGCACCGGACAAGGACTTGCAGCGAATGTCCTCTCTCTGAAGAACGGCGGATGGAAAACTCGTTTCCTCATCGCATTTTCTGTATTGCGTATCTATTATGCCACTTTTGCGGGCAGTTGTCAACTGAAATCGCGGAAAGTTGCGCTCTGCGGAGTGTGCGGCGCCCGCCGCTGGGGTGATGCGGCGCCCGCCGCGGGGCAAAAAGGAAGGGACACCTGCGGTTTCCCTTCCTCTTTGAA